>JBEEHZ010000260.1:0-2714 GCA_041167705.1 Verrucomicrobiota bacterium
GATCACGGTTTGCTCGCTGGTGAATCCGAAAACGTTAAGCACGTCGGTTTCCGCAATTTTTTCACCGCAAAACGCAACCAGCTGATCGAGCATCGACTCCGCGTCGCGCAGTCCGCCTTCCGCGCCCCGGGCGATCGCGTGGGCCGCGGCCGGTTCAAGCGTGATCTTTTCCTTGCCGGCGATGAACTGAAGATGATCGGCAATTAGTTTTGCCGGGATCCGGTGCAGATCGAAGCGCTGACAACGACTCACGATCGTGGCCAGCACTTTTTGGGGCTCGGTCGTCGCGAAAATGAATTTCACGTGCGGCGGTGGCTCTTCCAACGTTTTCAAGAGCGCGTTGAACGCAGCCGCGGTCAGCATGTGCACTTCGTCGATGATATAAATCTTGTAGCGCGACTTCGATGGCGCATAGCGCACGTTGTCGCGCAGTTCGCGCACTTGCTCGACGCCGTTGTTGCTTGCGCCATCAATCTCGAGGACGTCGAGGCTGTTACCGGCCGCGATCTCACGACAATTATCGCACGTGCCGTCCGGCGTAATCGTCGGGCCTTTCACGCAGTTGAGCGCTTTCGCTAAAATTCGCGCGGTCGAAGTCTTGCCGATGCCGCGCGGCCCGACGAAGAGGTAAGCGTGCGCCAGCCGATTTTGCGCGACCGCATTCTTGAGCGTGCGTGAGACGTGGGTCTGTCCGACCAGATCGTCAAACGTTTGCGGCCGATATTTTCTGGCGAAAACCTCGTAGCTCACAAAATCAGTCTAAATGCGTTGAGCGAGCGGCGAAAACAAAATCCGAAAATTCTTCGATTTTAATTGAGGGTAGGGCGTTGGACGTTCAGCGTTGGACGTTTTCTTCATGACGCTACGACCGACATCTTTTTTCGCTGCGCTGTTACTCGCGATCGCGCTCGCGAAGGCGCAGGGTCCGCCACCCGCGTTGCAAGATCGGTTTTTGGATAATTTTGTCGGCGAGTGGCGGGTGGAAAGGAAGCGTGGCAATGGCCGCACTGCCGAGACAAGCGTCCGCGGCGAGTGGGTGCTAAAGCATCAGTTTATCGAGCTGCATTATGGCTATGCCGACGCGGCGCCAGGGTACGAGGCGATCGTCTTCATCGGCTTTGACGAGGCCGATAAAACTTACGTCTGCCATTGGGTGGACGTTTATGGCGGCCACTATTCCGAGCTTGGTCGAGGCAAAATCGACAGTCTTCTGCTGTCGATTGAGTTTCGATTCGTTCCGAAGGACGGCGAATTAACGAACAAGTTCACGTTCGATCCAGAAACAAAGACTTGGACGTCATTGATTCGTCAAACAGAGAAGGGCGAATGGAAAACTTTCGCCGAAGAAAAATGGACAAAGAAATGAAATCGAATTTCGTACTTTTCTCCGTATTTTTGCTCGCGCTCGATATTTATGCGCGCGAACCGCAAGCATCAACCGCGGTAAGATCGACATCGGAAAAGAAAACAGTGCGCGCGAGAGATCTCGGCGTTCCGTTCGATGGCACGCCTGGTCAACTGAACGCCATCACTGACGTCGCCGGCGTCGAAGTTGGTTACACAACCTTAATTAAAGGCGAAGGAAAGCTCGTGGTCGGGAAAGGACCCGTTCGCACCGGCGTGACCGCAATCATTCCACGCGGACACGATTCGCTGAACGATCCGGTTTACGCCGGCATGTTCAGCTTGAACGGCAACGGCGAAATGACCGGCACGCATTGGATTGAAGAAAGCGGATTTCTTGAAGGACCGGTTGTCATTACCAATACGCACAGCGTCGGAGTCGCGCGCGATGCCGTGATCGCGTGGCGAATCAAACACGGCGCGGCTGACGCCGGCGGATATTGGTGGAGCTTGCCGCTCGTCGCCGAGACGTGGGATGGCTGGCTCAATGACACGAACGGTTTTCATGTAAAACCGGAGGACGTTTTTCACGCGCTCGATTCCGCGCACGGCGGCGCGATCGAGGAGGGGAGCGTCGGCGGCGGCACCGGGATGATTTGTTACGAATTCAAAGGCGGCAGCGGCACCGCCTCACGTAGGATCGACATTAAAACGGGAAAAGATAAGCCGGCGCAGAGCTTCACTGTGGGCGTTTTTGTTCAGGCGAATTTTGGCCGCCGTCCGTTATTGACGATCGCCGGTGTGCCTGTCGGCAAAGAAATTCCCGGCTCAGTCTACGGCGAAGACACTGGCTCATGCATTGCGGTCGTGGCGACGGATGCGCCGCTTTTGTCGAATCAATTGAAACGCCTCGCGCGCCGTGTCTCGCTTGGGCTCGCTCGCACCGGAACGATTTCGGGAAATGGCTCGGGGGATCTGTTCATCGCGTTTTCAACCGCGAATAAAAATGTTTGGGCTGCCGATCAAGTCACTCATTCGGTCCAAACGATCCCGAACGATTTGATGGACCCGATTTTTGCCGGCGTGGTGCAGGCAACTGAGGAAGCGGTCGTGAATGCGCTCGTCGATAATCAAACCATGACTGGTGCCGACAATCACCGCGTCGACGCGCTTCCGCACGATCGATTGCGCGAGCTTTTGAAAAAATATAATCGTCTCAAAGAGTGATTAACTTCGAAGTCGACGAGCCGAAAAGTTTGTTTGTGATCCGCTATCACGGAGTAGTCGGGGCGGAAGAAACCGAGAAAGGTTTGGAGCAAATCCGTAACGGCCTGGCGAAGCTGCAATCCGGCTTTCGGCTTCTGGCCGAT
>JBEEHZ010000261.1:0-2963 GCA_041167705.1 Verrucomicrobiota bacterium
AATAAAGCCGATAGCAACGAGCAGCCCAGTCAAAATTCCAAGCAAAGCCTGGTGGCGGCGGTTTTCGGGCGAGCCGCTCGTTCCGAGCCCCATGAACACCGCCACTAATCCGAGCGGATCGATGGCAACAAAAACTGGAATGAACGCGAGCAGAAATTTCTCGATCATTTCGCCACAGATGACCACAGATAGAACACAGATTCAGCAAAATTCCGTCTGTTATCCGTGAAAATCTGTGTAAATCTGTGGCCGCTTCCGTCTGAACGAAATTTATGAAAACTACCTCTCTTCTTGTGCCCGTTGCTTTGCTCGCCAGCGGAATTGTCGATCTTGGCGCTGAGAATCTGAAAACGGTCGACGATTTCCGCGCCGCGGCCGCGAAAGCGAACGCCGTTCTTACCATTCCGGAATGGGAGCAAACACCTGAAGCGGTCGATGCCGCGATGAAGAACGCGATCGGCACCGCGAACAAGGCGCTCGATCAAATCGGTGCGCAGGATCCGAGCAAGGTCACCTTCAAGAGCACGATCGTCGCACTCGACGATCTGTCCTATCAGGCCGGCAACGCCGCCAATAAGGCGGCCATCATTAAGGAAAGCAACACGGACGAAAAAATGCGCGCCGCGGCCGAGAACGCGGTCAAGGAATTTCAAGATTGGGCAGTCGGCATCGATTATCGCGAAGACGTTTACAGGGCGCTCAAGGCGTTCGCCGATACCAAGCCGAATCTTTCCGGCGAGGACAAAAAACTTTTCGACGAGACCATGCGCGATTATCGCCGGGCCGGTCTGGATTTGCCGCCGGAGAAACGCACCGAGATTGAGCAGTTGCGAAAGGATTTGTCAAAGCTCGGCACTGATTTCGATACCAACATCGTTAACGCGAAAGTGCCGGTCGTTTTCACCAAAGCCGAGCTCGATGGCGTCCCGGAGAGTTTCTTCGCCTCCCCCGGCGTCAAGACTGGCGACGACGCTTACACCGTCATGGCGAATGTCACTTGGCAGTTCGTTACCGTGGAAGAAAATGCCAAGAGCGAAGCGACCCGGAAAAAACTTTACGTGATTCACGATTCCCTCGCGAAAGACACGAACCGAACCGTCCTCAATCAAATGATTGCGCTCCGGAACAAGATCGCGCTCCGGCTCGGCTACAAATCCTGGGATGACTATCAAACCGAAATCAAAATGGCCAAGACCGCCGCCGGCGCGAAGAAATACATCGACGATCTCGTTACCGGCATTCAGCCGAAGTTCGCCGCCGAAGTTGCCGAGATCCAAAAAATGAAAGCGGCCGATACGCACGATCCGAGCGCGAAGATCGGCGTCTGGGATTGGCGTTATTACGACAACCAGCTCGTGAAACAGAAATACGCCGTGGACAAGGAAGCGCTCCGCGACTTCTTCCCGTTCCAAAAAGTACTCGAGGGGATGTTTAACATCTACCAGAGCATCTTCGGCTTGAAGTTTGAGAAAATCGCCGCGCCTTACAAATGGATCGACGATCTCCAGTTTTACATGGTGACCGATGCGACAACCGGCGAGCCGCTTGGCATGTTCTATCTCGACATGTTTCCACGCGAAGGAAAATTCAATCACTTCGCGGAATTTGGAATCATCAGCGGCAAACTGCTGCCCGACGGAAAATATCAGCGGCCAGTCGCGGCGTTGCTTTGCAATTTTCCGCCGCCCAGCGCGGACAAACCTTCGCTCATGACCCATTCCGACGTGGAAACGCTCTTCCACGAATTCGGCCATTGCCTCCATGAAATCACCACCCGCGCGAAACATGGCCGCTTCGCCGGCACGCATGTCCCTGGCGATTTTGTCGAAGCGCCATCGCAAATGCTGCAAAACTGGGTTTGGAGCAAGAAGGTGCTCGACACATTTGCCGCCGATTATCGCGATCCGTCCAAGAAAATTCCGGCCGAGACGATTCAAAAAATGAACGACGCGAAGAAAGCGACCGCCGGCATTTTTTATCGGCGGCAATTCGCCTTCGCATCACTCGATCTCGCGATGCATGACGCGCATCCGGAAAACGCAGATTGGGATTGTGTGGCGATTTCGAATTCAATCCTGGAAAAAGTTTTTCTGCCGATTGACCCGAGCACGACATTCGTCACCTATTTCGGTCACATGAATGGGTATGACGCCGGTTATTACGGCTACGCCTGGGCTGACGCGATCGCGGCCGACATGGCGACCGTTTTTGAAAAAGCGAAGGACGGTTATCTCGACAAACAAGCCGGGATGAAACTCCGCCACGAAATTTACGAACAAGGCGACGGACGCGACGTGACCGTTTCGATCGAAAAATTTCTCGGCCGCAAACAATCGGTTGAGCCCTTCCTGAAAAAGATCGGCGTGAAGGGCGAGGACAAGAAAAAGGCGCCTGCCGGTCCCTCGAAAGAATCACAATAATTCTTTGGAGGGCGCCGCGCCGTCGGTGCCGTCGAATAAATGGGATGCGACAGCGCGCGTCCCTCCAGTCTTGTCATTTCGAGCGAAGTCGAGAAATCTCTTACTATTTCCGTTATGAAAGCGTTCGTCTTCCTTTGCGCCATTTTCTTCACAACCGCATTCCCCCTCTTCGCCGCCGACCCGTCCGAGAAACTAAAACCTGCACTCGATGTTATCACGCCAGACGCTTTGCTCGCGCACATCAAAACGTTAGCTTCGGATGAATTTGAAGGGCGAGCGCCCGGCTCCAAAGGCGAAGAACTCTCGATCAAATACATTTCCGATCAATTCAGAGCGATCGGACTGAAACCCGGAAATCCCGATGGCAGTTATTTTCAGGAAGTCCCACTCGCCGGGATCAAGAGCGATTCGCGAATGCAATTTATCGTGAACGGAAAGCCGCCGATGGATTTAAAACTCGCCGACGACTTCGTTGCTTCATCCGCGCGGTTGCAGCCGGAAATCAAGATCAACAATTCCGATCTCGTGTTCGTCGGTTACGGC
>JBEEHZ010000262.1:0-7649 GCA_041167705.1 Verrucomicrobiota bacterium
ACCGCCGCGGTTGATCGCAAAAACCGGATGCGGCAAATTTTTCCCGCCTAACAAACTCGATTTGTCCGGCGTCCGTCCGATCGTGTAAACCGGCTCGTGCTCGAGCAGGAGCACTTCATCGGCGGCATCGCGATTTTCACGCTTTCTGGCAACGATGTTTTCCTGAAGCGCGAGCGCATCGGCGAAGTTCATGCGGCCGTGCCAGCTGATTCGAAGATCGACCGCGTTCATATTTGCGCGGCTCCGGGAATTCCCATCCGCGCCGTGTCTTGCGCGCGCAGGTGGGTCAGGCCAATCGCGAGCGCGTCGGCTGCATCCACGTCCGGCGTTTCGGTCAAACCAAGAAGAGCGCGCACCATGAACGCGACCTGGTTTTTTCCAGCGCCGCCGCGACCCACCGTGGCCTGTTTGATTCGTGTGGGCGGGTATTCAAAAACGGGCAGTCCATTTTCAGCGGCGGCAAGAATCGCCGCCCCGCGCGCTGCCCCGAGCAAAATCGCCGTCTTGTAACTCTGGACATAAATGACCGATTCGAGCGCGCAACAATCCGGCTGGTGCTCGCGAATCAGTTCAATCAACCGATCTCGGATCGCGACCAGACACGACGACGATCGGACCTTCTGCGCATTGTGAATCGTGCCGAAATAAAGAGCGCGCGCTTTACCGTTGTTTGCATCGACAACTGCGACGCCGGTGTTGCGCAAGGAAGCGTCGATGGCGAGAACGCGCATTTCAGTGACCGAAACCGAGTGCGAGAAAAACGCAGCCGGCAACGCCGAAGAGCAGACTCACAATCCAGAAGCGCCGTTTCTTTGTTAACGCCGAAATGGCTGCAATCGCAATCGCGATTTGGAACATGGTCACGCCGCGCGCGAAAACTTCGTGCTGATGAAAATTCGATTTCGCTTCCGCTTGTTTATGCTCGGCCTCGGTCTTGATTTCCTCCTGCTCTTTTTCGTAGCGCTCGCGCTTGGTGGAATCGGATTCGTTCGGCGCGCTGGAAAGCGCAATTTTCGCATCGAGCACCGAAGCTTTAATGCTCTTGGCCTGATAGTAACCCCATTGGTCGGACGCTTCGATCTGGCTCATCATCGCCTCATTGGCGTGTTTACCGGAAAGAAGTCCGGCGATTGCAGCCAGCACCGCGAGAATGGCGGTGCTCAATGCCACCCACGAAATCCATTTCTCCCCGCCGTGCTCAGCGCTGTGATGAACGCGCTCCTGCAAATCTTCCAACGGAACTTCAGCTTCTTCCATGAATTCAATCTAAGATCGACATCTACACCTTCAAGGTCGAAACGTAACGCACATGGCGAGAAAGAGGGATGGCAGTCCGGGTTTGGTTAAGCGGTTCCTTAATGCGCTCGGACCGGGCGTCATCACCGGTGCGGCGGATGACGATCCCTCAGGCATCGCGACTTATTCGATCGCTGGGGCGCAACACGGTCTCGCGCTCTTATGGACGGCGCTGATCACCTGGCCGCTGATGGCTTTCGTGCAAATGATGTGCGCTCGCATCGGCATGGTCAGCGGGCGTGGTCTCGCCGGCGCCATGCACCACAAATATCCACGGCCACTGATCCTCGTCGCGGCAGTAGCGCTCTTTGCCGCAAACTCGATCAACGTCGGCGCCGATCTTTCCGGAATGTCGGATGCGGCTGAAATGCTCACGCACATCAACTCTCACATCTTCGTCATTTTCTTCGGACTCGGCATTTCATTCGCCACCATCTGGTTTCGCTATCATTCCATCGCGACGATTTTGAAATGGCTGGCGCTTGTTTTGTTCGCTTACGTCATCACCGGGTTCATCGTTCATCCGGATTGGCGAATGGTTGCGCACGCCGCCTTCATTCCGACCTGGCCGAAGAGTCACGACCAATGGGGAATGCTGGTCGCGATCCTCGGCACGACGATCAGCCCCTATTTGTTTTTCTGGCAGGCGTCGCAGGAGGTCGAAGAAGACAAAGCAAAAGGACGCCGAATGTTGTATCGCCGTTTCGGCGCTACACCGGTCGAAATCATCACCCGCAAGATCGATGTCGATGTCGGCACGTTCTTTTCGAATCTGGTCATGTTCTTCATCATTCTCACGACTGCGCTCACGCTTCATCAACACGGAATCACGCATATTGAGACTTCGAAGGACGCGGCGCAGGCGCTTTCTCCGCTTGCTGGAAAATTTGCCGGCACGCTTTTCACCCTCGGTATCGTGGGCGTCGGTTTGCTCGCGATCCCGACGCTCACCGGCTCGGCCGCGTACGCGCTCGCGGAAACGTTCGCATGGCGCGAAGGACTCGATCAGCGGTTTCGCGGCGCCCGCCCGTTTTATCTCGTCATCATTGTGTCGACCCTCATCGGCATCGCGATGGATTTCCTCAAGGTCAATCCAGTGCGCGCGCTTTACTGGACAGCGGTCATCAACGGATTGCTCGCTCCATTTCTCCTTGTCGGCATTATTTTCGTCGCGCTCGATCGCAAGCTCATGAAGCAGCAGCCCAGCTCGATCCCGAGTGTAATCGTCGTCTCCGTGACAACGCTGCTTATGTTTGGAGCGGCTATTGGAATGTTCATCTTCTGAAGATCGACAATTTGCGCGACTGCGTTTAATTCGAGAGCGGATGAGCGAACCCACTAGCGCCGGCCTTATCTGCCAGATCTGCAAAGACGAGTTGCTCGAGGACATTGGCCAGAAACGGGAGCGCTGATTGTCATGAAAATAAACGCCGCAATCATAGTGAGTTGCTTTGCGCTCTTCTCTGCGCACGGCGCGGACCCAAAAACCAACTGGTCAAATAACTGCGTCCAATGTCACGGACCCGACGGGAGCGCGAACACCGGCATGGGAAAAGCGCTCAATGCGAAGAATCTCACCGACGCCCAGATTCAATCATCGTTCACCGACGCTCAGGCGGCGGCGGCGATTAAAGATGGCGTGACCAAAGACGCTATGACCAGGATGATCGCGTTCGGCGGCAAGTTGAGCGACGAGGAGATCAAAGCTCTCGTAGCCTACGTCCGCACCCTCAAGAAACAGTCCCCTTAAAATCGGGGTAGGAAAGCGCAACCAAAACAAGGTAGAATGGTTTCATTAGGTGGGTCGTGTTTATGAAAACATCTTTTGCAGTCGCTGCGGTCGTGGCACTTGGCGTGGCCGGTAACGCCGCGGCCAAAGGCGGCGGCGGAAATGCATCCTCGAATTCCGCCCCGGTGCCACATCACAGCTCATCATCGGGGGCGGCAGCTACAACAACGGTGGCGCCGCGTTTTAGCGGCGGCGTCCCGCAGTACTCGGGCGCAATGCCATACCGACCGACTGTTAGTTATCGGAACGGCAGCCGCACGTTGAATTATCCGCCGGTTGGAGTTTCCACCGTGCGTCATCCGATTCACTCAGCCGGCAGCAACTTCAACAATGCCTATGCGCTTCAACGCTCCGGGAATTCACAACGCCTTTCCGGTCTCAACACGGGCGGTAAAACTCACCTGGATCCCCAAACGTCTTCGCGTCTCCGCAATTGGAACGGCAACGTCGCCAGCGTTTCCCAAGCACGATTGAACCACTTCAACCAGTTCCATCATCATCACGACCGCGACTGGTGGAGGGATCGTTGTGCCGCCATCATCTTTTTCGACTTGGGTTGGTGGGGTTGGTATGACGGTTGGTGGTATCCGGCCTGGGGTTACGATCCGTACTCTTATTATGAGTACAACGAACCGATTTACGGTTACGGCGGGCTTTCGCCGGAGCAGGTCGTTGCCAGCGTTCAAGCGCAATTGCAGCAGCTCGGTTACTACACTTATGCTGTCGACGGTAAAATGGGCCCGCTCACCCGCGCCGCGATCGCGCGTTACCAGCGAGATCGTCTTTTGCCGATCACTTCCGGCATTGATCCGGCAACGCTCGGATCGCTCGGCGTTATTCGCTAACTTGCAACGGCGGCGAGTTTGTCGTTGAAAGATGGCGTGGAAGAATCGGCAACGCCGCAAAAACAAAAACGCAGTCGCGTCAGCGCCGGCCTGCTCATCTTTCGCCGTGACAAAATTATCCAAGTTCTGCTGGCGCATCCCGGTGGCCCGTTCTTCGCCAGAAAAGATGACGGTGTATGGACAATTCCAAAAGGCGAAGCCGGCCCGAGCGAGGATTTGCTAACACGCGCCCGGATTGAGGTCGAAGAGGAGCTTGGAATCAAACCTTCCGGACATTGGATTCCGCTCGACTCAATCAAACAAAAAGGCGGCAAGACCGTGCACGCCTGGGCAATCGAGGGTGATTTACCGGAGCAGTTCGAGCTGAAATCGAATTTCTTCGAGATCGAATGGCCGTCGCGTTCGGGAAAATTTAAGCAGTTTCCCGAGATCGATCGCGCGGAATTTTTCCCGGAACAAGTCGCGCGGCAAAAGATCAACCCGGCGCAGATTCCATTTCTCGATCGCTTGCGGGAAGCGCTGGCGCCGAAATGACCGGATCCTATCGGTTGTCGGTCCGGTCGCCCGTTTCCGGTGCGAGGACACATCGAAATCCGTAAATCACGTCGCGCTCGTTCCGGTCCACGACGTTGCGATAAGACGATTGCATCTCCAGGCGATTAGTCGTCGCCCACGATCCTCCGCGCAGAACGCCCCAATCGCGACCGGTCCCACTGCTGCCGCCCTTGTAAGTATCGGCGCACCATTCCCAGACGTTGCCCCCAAGATCGTACAGGCCTAACGAGTTCGCTTTGAAGTTTCCAACCGGCATTGTCGTTCCGCGGCGTTGCGACGTTCCGTAATTTCCCGCGCCGGCGGGCGGCGGCCATTGTTTGCCCCACGGAAACTCGTTTTTAATTTTACCGTCGCGCGCTTGCGGTGTCGCGCCACTTTCGTTGGCCAACCCGACCGCCAGGCTCCATTCCCGGTCTGTCGGAAGTCGATACGATTGTCGATCCTCCAGCAGATTTTCGTCGCGCTCCTTTTCGGTCAGCCATTTGCAGAACGCCATTGCGTCGAACCAATTCACTTTCACGACCGGATGGGTTGGCGCTTGCGCAAAATCGGCCGGTTCACAATGTCGTGCGGTCGCGCGGCAAAACGCTTCGTAATCCTGCACCCGTGTTTCCCAAACAGACACGCGGACTTCGCTAACGGGAATGAACTTCATCCCTAACGAATTGGTGAACGACTGTCCTGGTTGCGGACCGACACTTTTTTCGAGGCGCGCCGCCAGAAACGCCTGCTGCTGCGGTTCGACTTTCCCACTGACTGGCGTCGATTTGTAACCAGCGAGCCGCAGCTCATAAGTCACGTCGCCCGGTTTTACTTCTTCAATCACGAGCGGTGTTTGGCCAAGCTCTTTGCCGTTGGCCGTGACCGTTGCGCCGCCCGGCGCGCTCGTGATCTTCACGCTGCCATTGGCAAAAACAAATTGCGCTGCGTTCTCGTGTTTTGGATCGATGTCGATCTTTTGTTGTTCGTTAGGCCAGCCGTTAAGATGCGCCATTAACTCGTGCGACCGCGCCGGTAATTCGAGCCGCAGCGGAGTGTGTCCTCGCGATTTTCCGTCCACCGAAATCTCCGCGCCAGTTGGCTCGCTCGTGATGTTCGTTGGCGCGCTAACGAAGGCGAATGACTTGTTGGTTTTCTCGCCGCGCTGGATTTCAACGTCGTCGCGCATTTCCCAATCGCCACGATGCGCGATCAGCGAATATTTCCCCGTTGGAAGATCGACAATCGATTGCGGCGTTGTCCCTTCGCGCGAAACCTGACCATCTTCGCTTCGAATGGAAAATTGCGCGCCGGGCGGATCGGATTGGATTTCAAGTGCGCCTTTGCTGCGGATGAGACGAAACGCGGGCGGATCAAACGATCGCTTGGCGCCAAGGTCGACTGTTGAATCTATCGGCTCATAACCGGGACTCATGATGCGCAGGTTGTATTTGCGCGGCTCCAGATCCGCGAATGTGGCCGGACTTTTCTGCGCGTGGTCGCCCAGGACGACGAGGGCGCCCGGCGGTTCGGTCCGGATCGTCGTCTGCAAATGGAGACCAAGACTACTTGGTTGTTCGCGCCCTAACCAAAACCAAACACCGGCAACCGCGATCGCCAGGATCGACATCGTCGCCAACCAAACTTTCGCGCGCGATTTTCCCGGACGTTCGCCCCGCTCGAGGGCCGCAAGATCGCGATGCATTTCCGCGGCCGATTCGTAGCGCTTCTTCGGATCGTTGGCGCACGCCTTGACCAGCACGTTGTTGAGTTGCAGCAGCTGCTCGCGATCGGGTCGCTGGCTCAACTGCGAATCGATCTCCGGAAAATCGAGACGGTCTTTCCCGGTGCAGGTCTCGTAAAGAAGTTTGCCCAGACTGTAAACGTCGGCCTGCGGCGTCCCCGGTCCTTCCGGCGGAACATAACCTTCTGTGCCGACGAACGATTGCTGTCCGCTCGCCGCTACTAATCCGATGTCGGCGAGCTTCGGCACGCCCTCGGTGAAAATGATATTCGACGGTTTGATGTCGCGATGGCTGAGACCGCGCGCATGCAACGCTTCCAGTGCTTCAGTTAACGAAACTCCGAGGCGAATCGATTCGTCGGCTGACAACCGTTTCTGGCGGCTAAGATCGCTCTTCAACGTCCGCGGCTCGTAATTGGCGATGTCGATCTCGCGACCGGCCAAGTGATCGTCCGCCAGCTCCATGCTGTAATAGAGATATTCGTTCGTGCGGCCGACGTGCAGGATGTCGATGAATCCGGCATGCCCGCGCGAGATCGGTTCGAAGGCGGACATTCCTTCGAATTCCCTCAGGAACGAACGCTCGCTCTCAAACGTGCTCCGATAAACAATCTTTACCGCGCGCAGCGCGCCGGTGACCGTCCGCGCCAGCCAAATCTCGCCATAAGCGCCCCGCCCGAACACGCGAAGGAGTTCGTGGTCAGGAATTATTGGGACTTGAGCGGAAACTTGGTCGGGAATGGTCGCGATTTTACACAAGCCGCGACCGCGAAGCAATTCCTGGAGGGACGGGCTCTGTCCCGTCCGGTCCCCCGAGGGTCACGACGGAGCGTGACCCTCCAGTTTCTCCAGCGCCTTGATCTCCTTTTTCAAGACCGCCGACACCCGATGCCTCGCCAGATAAACCTGCCCGACACTGACTCCCAATTGATCTGCCACTTTTTGGGCGGGCCATTCCTTGCGCACGTAGCAGTCGAAAATCTGAAACTGCTTATGATCGACCTTCTTTTTTGCCCGCGTGATTGCTGCTTCAAACAAATTCTCCTTCCACTCCGTTTCCCAGACCGCATCAAGATCGATAGCGTGCGCGTCCGGTATGCGCTCGATCGTCGCGGTCAGACGATCGTCGATGGCGCGCGGGCCTTTCGCGTTGCCCGGCTCGCGTTTCCGAAACTGATCCACGATCCGCCAGCGCGTGATTTGGAGGAGCCAACCTTTGAAGGAACCAATTGCCGGATCGTATTTCAGTTTGTCGATCTTCTTCGCCACCGTGATCACGGTTTCCTGCACGACCTCCTGCGCTTCCGCGTCCGTCAGACCTGACTTGCGCGCGGTCGAATAAATCAGCTTCCAGTAAGTGTCGAAGAATTCCTGCCAGCGGTTCTGGTCGTCCCAATTGACCAGTCGAGCGACCCAAGTGCGGCGCGTCGCGACTAAACCA
>JBEEHZ010000263.1:0-4141 GCA_041167705.1 Verrucomicrobiota bacterium
GCGAAATCGTTAAAACCGCCCGCAGCGTTGATTGCCGTCAGCAGAGTCATGTCTTCAGTAAATTGCACGCGGGAAGGAGTGCGAACCGAACCGCCAACGTTCACGAAGCGGGCGCTCGGCTGCATGAGGATGGTAACGTTCGGGTTTGAGTAGATTTTATTGGTCTTGAAATTTTCCTCGATCGAGCGCGAGAGCTGCGCCGGGGTCATTCCTTCGGCATGGATTTTGCCAATGTAAGGAAGATTGATCGAGCCGGTGGCGTCGACGCTGTAGGTATTGTTTACCTGGCTCTGATCTTCGGCCGGCACGCCGCTAATTTTCAATTCAACCGGATCGCCGACGCGAAGCGTAGCCTGAGCGTGTGCGCCGGTGGCGAACGCGAAAGAAAAAAGCAAGATCGCGAGCAGACGCTGCATCAATACTCGTCGGATTCGAGGTGGCCGTTGTCAGCGCCGTTGGCAGCAACGCGCGATTTTTGCCGACCGCGCCGGGGCGTGCCTTTTTCCTGCGGCGTGTAATAACCGTAGTAGTTCGTGTAGTAGTAATAGTTCTGGTCGTGCTTGAGATCGACGTTGTTCAGGACGACGCCCAACACGGTTCCGCCGACGCCGAGGATGGCTTGCTTCACTCGTGCCAGCATCGCGCGGGGAAAGCGCCGATGCTGAACCACGATCACGGTTTGATCGACTTCACTCGCGATGACGGAAGCGTCGCTCACGCCAAGGATCGGCGGCGAATCGAAGAACACGATGTCGTAACGCGTTTTTAGTTCGGCAATCGTGTCCGACATTCGTTGTGAGTTGAGGATGCCGACGGCGTCGGAGGGCAAAATTCCGCTGGGCAGAATCGACAAATTCTCAACGGTCGTAGGCAAAATTGCCTCATCGAGTTCCATGTCGGTGGTGAGATAATTGGTCAGGCCGAATTCGTTGCTCTTATCGAACAACAGGTGCTGAACCGGGCGGCGCAAGTCAGCATCGACAATCAGGGTGGAATAACCGCCCTGAGCGCAGATGAATGCGAGATTCGCGATGGTAGTCGATTTGCCTTCGCCCGGACCGCCGCTCACCAGGGAGATGGTGTTGGCTTCGGGATTTGGGCGGTTGAATTCAATGTTAGTGCGCAGGATCCGATACGCCTCGGCGTCCGGCGTGTCGCCTTCGGCCTTGTGCAGCAAATTGATATTTTTCGGAATAATCGCGAGGACTGGAACACCGAGCAGCCCTTCGACGTCATCCATGGTTTTGACGCTGGTATCGAGATACTCAATGAAGAATGCGAGACCGATGCCGATGACGAGGCCGACCAACATCCCGAGCGTCAGATTTAATCCAACCCGCGGACGCGCCGGATAAGCCGGCGGCTCCGCCACCTGTTTCACGCTGACAGCGAAACGGGGCATGGCCATCTCCATGGTCTGGGTTTGGGCGCGTGTGCGGACGCCATCAAGCAGCGTCTTCTCTTTGATGTAAGCGTTTTTGGCGCGGGCGTAATTCGCGCTCAAATTTTTCGTTTGCAGCTGTTTGTTATTAATTTGATCGAGTCGCTGTCGCAATTCATCGCGCGTGCCTTGGGCCGTTTTCAGATTTCTTTCCAGACCCTGACGAATGATGCCGATCTGTTGCTCGAGTTGATGGGTGTAAACCTGCCTGGCCGCGCGCACCGATTTAACCTTGGGATGATTTTCAGAAAGTCCGGAATTTAGAAGCAACGCTTCCTGCGCGACCGTATCCTGATAATTCGGGAGAATTTTTTGCACCGTCGGATCCTGCACGTCGAGGGTGGGCAACATCCGCATCAGGTCGTCACCTTTGAGGTTCTCGATCTGCTCCAGCTTATTCGAAAGCGTCGCAACCTTAGTGTCGGCCTCGTTAACTTCCGTTTCCTGTTTGACGACCATGCTGTTGATGGGCGCCTGACTGTCTTCGGTCCCTTCGGGATTAAGGTCGATAATGTGTTCCTCGTCACGAATCCGGGCCATTTCCGTCCCGGCCTCCTCAACTCGCTTCTGCTGTTTGCCGACCTCTTCGTTCATCGCGTTGACGGCCCGATTGAGAACCTCCTTTTCCTCCTGAACGCGCCGGTCCTGGTAAACGCTTACGATTTTGTTGGCGATGTCCGCAGCCAGTTGCGGACTGGAATCGAAGACGCTGATCTGGAGAAGGTCGGTGTTGCGCACTTCATCGACATCGAGCTTGTTGCGCAGCATTTGATAAGCGAGCTCGCGCGAGGGCCGTCGGCCATCCCGGGCCCATTTTTCCTGAAGCGCCAACTGCTCGATGACGGGGTAAAGAATCCCGGTCCGCTGAATAACCTGGTAAACGGTGGGCGCCAATTGGGGATCGTGGATTGGCTGGTTCGGATCACCCTGGCCGAAGATGCGCGGATTTTCCGCGGTCGATTTGACCTCCACGAAAACGGAGGATTGGTATTCGCGCGGTTGAAAATAGGTGAAGATCGCGGCTGTGATCAGCACCAAAAGGAAGGCGAGCAAAACGAGCACCCAACGGATGCGAATTACGCGCCAGTAATCAAGAAAATGAAGCTTTACCTCTTCGTTATGTGCCATACCAGTGGAACCCCTTTTTGGCGAGAGCAACTCATTCTAAGCAATAACCTCGCCAAAGTAAACAGAGCGTTGCAAACTCAGAAGGTCAGACTCACCCCAGCATAGGCCCGATTCCGCGAGTAATCCCGGAATTGGATACCAGAACTGCTGTCGGTGTAGTGATACCCTGCCTGGACACTGAAGAGCGGGGTAATCGCGTAGCGGACCGAAAGGTTTCCATCGAATATGTTCTCGGTGAACCCCGGGGTGACGACCGTGCTCGAGGCTTGGTAATCATCGTGCACATAGTAAAGATCGATGGTGGAGCTGATCCGGGAGGTCAGGTTAAATTTCGTCTGGAACCCCGTCCGGAACGTTTGCCGACTTTGAAAACCTGTTAGATCCGGTTCTTCGAGCCCGTAACGATTGTTCCAGCTTACGGAAACCCTTTTTCCGAGCACGTAAGTCACTGTTCCCTCGAAATAGGGAGAGGTGCGGTCCCCAACACTCTTGTACGACCGGAATTCGGCTCCGCCGCGAAGCGAAGCGCTTAGCCGCGGGTTGAAGATGTGATCGATGCCGCCGAGCGCGAAGTGGGTCGTTGAATCAAGGGAGCCATCGTTGTAAGTGACGATCTCATATCGATATTCGACGCCCAGGCTGGTCGTCGGAACGACCTGGAAATGAAACTCATTTCCAAAAGTGTCGCTGACACGGTTGGAAAATGCGGCGATCGCGTTGTTGTCATAATTGTAAGCTTCGAAAGTATAGGACGTCTTAGTTGAGAAGCGCTGACTCCAGTCGTAGGCAGCGAAGATTTTGTCGGTCGTGTAAAGGTAGTTGCCATTGCGCTGATTCAATCCTCCGGGCGCGCTGAAGTCTGGTTCAGTCAAGTATTCGACCAGGACCGTCGAACCGAGCGTAAGGCGCGGCGATGCCTTGTAAGTGATGTCGAGCGCGCCTTTCAGGTCGATGTCGTAGTTCTGCCCGCCGACGTGCTCAAAATAATACGAGCCGCCGGCCCCGGCGTTCAGAATCAATTTCAGTCGTGGGTCTCCAAAGGTGTAGTCGAGAATCACATTGCCGCTGGTGAATGACGACCCCTGTTTGCTGCTATGCTGCGCGTTTACGTTGTCGTCGTAACCGCCGGAAATGGAGGCTAAAATTTGGACCGGCGTAGGGGAAAAAACGCCGACGCTGGACGGTCCACCTGTCAGGGTTGGTCCGCCGGAACTAGTCACGGCTGCGGGCGGCGCGGTTGTTCCAGTCGATAACTCAGTCGTGGTGGTCGATGACGAGGGAGCACTCCCAGATGAGGTAGTTCCTGAAGTACTAGTCGTTGAGACTGCCTCCTGCGCACGCAACACGTGTGAGCTGGCAGCAAAAATCAGCGCCAATAAAACAACGGATAATCGTCTCATCTCTCGTGTAGCGCGGCCCGAGGCTAGGCTGAAGCAAGAAACGCGCAACCCGTTTGTCAAAGCGATGCGCATAACTATGAAATTTCCGGGTTTCATGGTTTTTGCGCCGGTGGTTGCTCCGCCGCTGTCGATGATTGGGGTGTCTGCCACCGACTAAGATGGTACTTATAAA
>JBEEHZ010000264.1:0-11442 GCA_041167705.1 Verrucomicrobiota bacterium
AGTGAGGGTTGAGGGATCGAAAGCGAATCGCTGATTGCTGATCGCTGATTGCTGATCGCTGGCAGGAGTTGGTCGATTTGATCAAGCAACTCCGCAACGCCGCGGTTATGCTCGGCGCTGATCGAGACGATTTTCTCAAAGCCTAACGAATCGAATTCGGCCGCCAGCGACTCGTGCTTGTCGTGGTCGATCTTGTTAACCACGACCACGATCGGCTTTCTCGATTTGCGGAGCGTCCGCGCAAGATCCTGGTCGATTGGCGATAGGCCGTCTTTTCCATCGACCACAAACAAGAGAAGATCGCTTTCGTGTAGCGCGTCTTCCGCTGTTCGCCGCACTTGTGCGGTGAGTTCCTTTTCGCCGGCGCCAAAAATTCCGCCGGTGTCCCAAAGCGTGAACGGTTGTTCTCCGCGATTGCAGATCGCCGAGATCCGGTCGCGCGTAATGCCAGGCTGATCATGAACGATCGCGATTTTGCGACGAAGGAGTCGATTGAAGAGAGCGGACTTCCCAACATTCGGCCGTCCGATGATCGCGACGCTCGGCAGCTTTGCCTTTTCGTTCATCGCGACGCGCGAGAATTAGTCCCGCGCCGCGTGCGCGTGTCCCTCAGCTTGCAACTGATGCACGCCTTCCACCATGTAGATGATCCCGGAAATAAGAGTGAAAGCGCCGGCGACGCCGACAACGAAAATGAGAGGAAGGAAATGCAGCTGCAACATCACCCAGGCGATAGCGCACATCTGGCAGACGGTTGCTACTTTTCCGGTCCAGCTTGGTCTTATGCGCATTTTGTTGCCGATGAAATAGTGCAGGATTCCCGCGCCGACGAGAATGACGGCGTCGCGAGTGATGACGAGAACCGGGAACCATGCTGGAAACCTGCCGTACTCGGGATCGACTTCGCTCCAATTGCTGATGCTCAAAGTGATGATGCCGCTCAGCAACAACCCCTTGTCCGCGATCGGATCGAGAATCGCGCCCAATTCGCTCCGCTGTCTGTAGCGTCGCGCGATATAACCATCAAGGCCGTCGCTGACCGCCGCGATCAAGAAAATCGAGATGGCGGTGAAGCGTTGCCATTCCAGCGCCGCACCGCGCTGAATGCTTTGACCATAATAAATCGCCATGGTGACGAACGCCGGGATCATCAGGATGCGTGCGACGGTGATCTTATTGGCAGTCGTCATCGGTCTCTTATTGTAGCGGCGCCCTATGAGCGCCGCATTAATTTATCCGGCGGTCACAGACCGACGCTACAACTCCGAAGTCACGTTTCCAGCGTCGCAGCGGCGACTTCTTTTTGGACCTCGTGTTTCCCTTCGCAGAATTCCTCGATCATTTTTCGATTGAATGCCGGGATGTCGTCTGGTTTACGGCTCGTCACCAGCCCATTATCGACCACCACTTCTTCGTTCACCCATTTGCCGCCAGCGTTTTTGACGTCGGTCTTGATCGCTGGCCAGGAAGTGAGCGTTCTCCCGCGCACCACGCCGGCATCGATCAAGACCCATGGCGCGTGACAAATCGCGGCCACTGGTTTGCCCGCTTTAAAGAAATGCCGAGTAAACTCGACCGCGTCGTCGTTGGAGCGCAACGCGTCCGGATTCATCAAGCCGCCGGGAACCATCAGCGCGTCGAATTCGTCTGGCCGCGCGTCATCGAGTGTAAGATCGACATCGAACTTGTCGCCTTTGTCCGCGTGATGCATGCCTTGGATTTGGCCGGATTTGAGCGAAACGATTTTCGTTTCCGCGCCGGCTTCATCGAGCGCCTGTCTCGGTTTTGTCATTTCCACTTGTTCAAAGCCATCCGTTACCAGGATGGCCACCTTTTTTCCTTCCAGTTTCCGGGCCATAAATCCTCCCTTTAAGTTTGCGATTTTGATTGTTAACAAGGACACCGCCGAGGTGCCTCTCTCTATATATAGTACTACGCAGGCAGCGGCACTCGATGGACGTGCCCAATTTTGGTCAGCTGTAGTGGCGGGCCGTGCCGGCCGCGTTTTGTTTTGGCCTCCGCGCGACAAAGCAAAGGAGCGGCACATGAACCAGTGCCGCTCCGAGGGGACAACAGCCGCCTGTAATTCCTTGCTCCAAACGTAAATACGGCGTTCCCGGATCGAAGTTCGCGGTTTTCCTTGGAAAAATGCAGGCAAGCTGTGGCGGCAGGTCCGAGCTCTTCGCGGCGAGTCTTCGACCGGACCGACATTCATCCGAAGCGCAGCTTTACCTTTTATGTCGGTCCTCCCGCTTCCTTCGTTCCTGGCTTCCTGATCAAGACTGCCTTCTCTTCGTGATCTCTGTGTCCTCCGTGGTGAAAATCACATTTGAAAGCAGCCGGGGACAACGCCAGTCCCGCTCGGACTTTCATTTTAGCGTAAGCGATTCCTGTGGCTACACTTCTCAGCCTTTGAAGCCGCCGATGTGGCGAAATGGCAGACGCAACGGATTTCGATGAATCCGTGTCAGGTCGCAGGGTTCGAGCCGTGTAGGCTCCGGGGATTTTTGTATTACAAGAATTGGTCGTTAGGCCGACTGACGGTACATTTTTCAGCTCTGCCTTTACCGACGTCGCGCGATCCCAAGAATGCCGCCGGTGAAGGTCCGCGATTGTCGTCTTGAGCATTGCGCGCGCTCATTACGCCCAGCTCCACGCTTTGATGATGAAGGACTCGCCGATTAACTCTCGCCTCTTCGAAGAGCGCGTAGCAGCCGAGCGATTTCTCGAAGTGCCGGTCGAGCTGACCGAGCTTCGGAGAAAGCGCCGAAAAGTATAGGGTGACTCCGAAAGTTCACGTCTTGGGACAGGATCGAATGGAAACGATGAAGCCAACGGCCTTTTGCGATGCAATTTCGGCGTTTGCCGCGACACCATGCTATGGCTTATCTCTTTCTCATTAGGTCGTCTCGCCCGCCCGATGGACAGCGGATCACAGCTTGCTAGGAGAAGGGGCTTATGAACATTGCCGGGCTTCGTTCGATTGGCTCCGCGGTAATGCTTGTTTTGCTCACCGGAGCTGGCTGCAATCGGCCCAAACGAGCGTCGTCAGAGTCGAGCGCCGCGCCGACACCCCAGGGGATTCACGCGAGCATCACTGCACACGCGCCAGATGCGTTCTACGATCCGCCGTCGGACCTGTCGCGCCAGCCTGGCGCATTACTTCGGAGCGAGCCGCTCAAAGACGTGATACTGCCACCCGGCATGCGAGGATGGCGCATCCTTTATGCAACCAGTGTGGACGACAGCACGCCAGCGACGGCGGTTGCGACAGTGTTCGCGCCGACCGATCCTCCCGTAGGCCCACGTCCTGTCATCGCGTGGGAGCACGCGACGACGGGATTGCTGCAGAAATGCATGCCGTCGCTTTTGTCGGCGCCGACCGCGGGCATCCCCGGGCGCGACCGGATCGTGATGGCTGGATGGGTCGTGGTGGCGACAGATTACTCCTTCGCAGAGAAGGGTGGCCCGCATCCCTATCTGATCGGCGAAGGCGAAGCGCGTGCGGCGCTCGATTCGGTGCGTGCCGCGCGGCAGATGTCCGAGCTTACGCTCGACGAACGCATGGTGGTGTGGGGTCACTCGCAGGGGGGGCACGCAGCGCTTTGGACCGGCATTATCGGGCCGCGCTACGCGCCGGACCTCGAAATCCTCGGCGTCGCGGCAATCGCACCGGCCGCGAACATCAAGAACATTCTCGCGATGAACGTCGCGGTGGACAAGCGGTTTGGACCGTATCTCGCGCTATCGTACAGCCGGTTCTACCCTGACATCAGGTTTGAAGAAGCGCTTCGGCCCGAGGCGCTGGATGCTGCGCGTCAGATAGTAAACTTATGCGATTTTCTCCCGCCCAAGGATCCGGAACGCATCGAGACACTGGCGGCGACGTTCGACGGTCCGGCATTGGCAACGAGTTCGAACAAAGCGCTTCAAGCTCGGCTTGAGCAGAACACGCCGGACGGTCTGATAAAGGCTCCCGTCGTAATCGCGCAAGGCCTCTCGGACAATGTCGTGCCGCCGGCTGCCACCGACGCGTATGTCGAAGAGCGCTGCTCTGCTGGTCAACGACTCGAGTATTGGACATTCGCGGGGCGCGACCACTTCACGATTGCCCAGCCCGGTGCGCCGCTCGAGGAGCTGCTCATCAGGTGGACGACGGCGCGCTTCGCGAATGAGCCGCAAGCAAGCAGTTGCGTCCGCAAGTCTTTCTGATTGTCGCGTGGGGTCGAAAGGGCCCGGCTGTTTTGCTCAGTCCCAATTTTCGTTAGCCAGTTACTTTGATCTGATAGCTGTCGACGGCCAGTATTCACTCGTAGCAGGTGATAAATCGTGGATTTGACACGACGAACCCTTTCCCGCGCCACGCTGCTTCAGTTGTTTAACCGCCGATGCTAGTTTTGCCAAACCTTGTTCGATTTGGGCTTGCGACCAGGCCGCGAATCCAAAAACGAATGCCGGATCCAACTGAGCCTTGATGCAGAAGAAAGAAAGCGGCCGAGGCCAAACGCCGGTTTCCTGACGAGCACGCATGAATAACGGAAAATCTTCTTTGCGTCGCAGCCAGGCGATGAAGTGCAAACCGGCCGGCGTTATTTCCAGATCGAAATAGTCGCCCAGCCATTTTTGGAATTGTTCGATAAAGAATACGCGGCGCTGGGCATAGAGTTCGCGCATCCGTTTCACATGGCTGAGGAAAAATCCTTCGGTGATGAAACGCGCCAGGGTAGCTTGATCAATCGCTGGGGAGTGTTGGTCCATCACAGCGCGCACCTTGACAAGGGTGTCGACAAGTTGTGGCGGTGCAATCACAAAACCGAGGCGCAGCGATGGGTAAAGGATCTTGCTCATCGTGCCGGCATAAATCACCCGGCCGGCATGGTCCAAACCTTGAAGACATGCTAGCGGCGGCCCATCGAAACGAAACTCGGAATTATAATCATCCTCCAGGATGTAGCCGTCGCGCGACTCTGCGAACTCGATCAGAGCTTTCCGCCGCTTCAGGCTCATCGTCACACCGAGGGGAAATTGGTGCGACGGTGCGACGAAAATGAGTCTGGGAGAATTTTGCCGTGAGCACTTCGCGATTACCAGCCCCTCACGATCGATCGGGCGCGGGACCATTTTGGCCCCGACAAAAGCCAAGACATTACGTGCCTGATGGAAGCCGGGATCTTCGATCCATGCCACTTCACCCTCATTGATTAACGCGAGCGCGCACGCGAGCATCGCCTGTTGCATGCCGCCCACGACTACAATTTGGTCGGAATGACAATTGGCGCCGCGGAAGTCGCACAAGTAAGCAGCGACGGCCTTCCGTAGTTCGATCTCACCACGGCTCGATGCATAACGCAATAGGTGCGCTCCCTTTTTCGCCAAAACCTGCTTGCGCAAGCGTTCCCAAACCGCAATCGGGAATTCATCCACGGCCGGCAACCCCGCGACGAATGTGACGCTCGGCGGGCCGCCAACGCCGACATCGAGTTGTCGGCCGCTGCGAAAATCTGTCATTCTGGTCACTCGTCGGGCCACTCGCGGGGGATGCTCGGTGCGCCCAGTCGTCGCCGGCCGGGCAGCCTTCAGAAAAGTTGCCGGTAAATGATCGGCGACAAAGATACCAGACCGTTCCCGGGCTTGAAGATATCCCTCTGCGAGAAGCTTTGAGAACGCCTCGTTTACGGTCGGTCTCGAAATCCCGAGAGTTGCAGCGAGAGCTCGTGAGGAAGGTACACGGGAAGCGCAAAAACTGCCGATCTCAAGTTCCTCTCGGACTTGACGATACAGTTGTTGGTAAAGCGGCTCGGACGACGCTCGATCCAGCCGCACCATTTCGAACGACATGACTAAACGACGCCGGCGCTCCTTTGGGACCGATGAGACTGGGCGCCGGTAGATCTCGCCATTCATTTTCACAACGCGATTTTCGCATCCAAAGAATGCTTTCTCAAGATGAGATGCTGCCGTTGCGAAACTGGTCAGCCTTCTTAGCGCGATCTGGCTATTGGCAGCCTCTTTCCAATGAATAACCCTGAGTAACTAACAAAAACGAATTATGAAAAATATCTTGTCTAACAACGCTCTCACCAAAATCTTTAAATCTGTTTGCACGTTCAACGTTTACCCGCCCCTACGAATGGCGCTTTGCCTGGTCCTCTGCACGTTGGGGCTGGGCCTTTCCGTGAATGCTGGCGGAACGAAGACGATCATCACCACGTTCGATGCACCAGGCGCGGGCACAGCCGCAGGCCAGGGCACCTTCGCTAATGGCATGAACACGTCAGGGAACATTGTGGGATTCATCCGGGACGCCAACGCTGCCCGGCACGGCTACCTGCGCGCTCCCGACGGGACCTTCACGATTTTCGACGATCCGGGCGCGGGCACTTGTTCATTTTCTTGTGGAACCATCGGGAACGGCCAGGGTACGCGTGCTTACGCCATCAACCCATCTGGGGAGATCGTGGGATTTTACACCGACAATAGCGCCCGATGTCACGGCTACGTGCGTGCTGCTAACGGCACCTTCACCCAGATCGATGCTCCGGACGCGGGCACAGGACCGTTTCCCCAAGGGACCTTCCCCTCAGAATTTACTCCCGCCGGCATCAACCCGGCAGGCACGATCACCGGATTCTATGTGGACGCAAGCTCAGTCCAGCACGGCTTCGTGCGCGCTTCTGGCGGCAAAATCACCGAGTTCGACCCCAGCGGCTCCATACTCACCAACCCTAACGCCATCGATCAGACGGGTGCGATCACGGGATTCTACTTTGACGCAAACTTCGTCGGTCACGGTTTCCTGCGTACTCCCGACGGCGCCATCACCTCCTTCGATGCACCGGGCGCTGACATGACCCCGGGCACCGGCAACGGCACATTCGGCGTAAGCCTCACTCCGAACGCGGAGATCGAAGGAGTCTACGTCGACGCAAGCGGTGTGCTTCACGGCTTCGTGCGGTCTAACGAGGGCACTTTCACTACGTTCGCTGTTCCGAGCGCGGGCACGGGGCCAGGCCAGGGCACCCTCCCTGAAAGTAACAACACCGTGGGGGCGATCGCGGGAAATTACATCGACGCGAGCAACGTGAATCACGGCTTCCTGCGCGATAAGCAAGGCAGCTTCCGCTTGTTCGATGTTCCGGGCGCGGGCACAGGGCCAGGCCAGGGCACCGTCCCCTTGAGCAACAACAACGCAGGAGCGATCACGGGAGAGGATATTGACGGGGGCAACGTGACACACGGCTTCCTCGTGGAAGGCTTGTAAGCCTACCTAGAGGTGGACAAACCGGCGCCGCAAGTAAGCCGCCAACAAATCAGCAAAGCCTAACAAGCAGCAGCATTTCACAATGAGCCGTCACGTTTTACCGCGTGGCGGCTTTTTGGTTCGCTCGACATCGAAAAACATGATCGCGCTTACGGCTCTTTGTAATCGCCCGCGCGCTCGGGGCGGTGCAGTCTTCCAGTATACGCCGCGCGGAACGCAGACCACGTTTGCTCCTGGTCTCTCTCGCCCACGGGCTTTGGCGATCTATAACGGCGATCTGTACGTCGTGACGAACACTTTAGATCCCGTGTCCGGCAACCTTCAGTCGAGTATTTTGAAAGTCAGTGCCAACGGCGTGCAAACTCTCTTTGCCATCCTCAGCACTGTTAACTTCGCGGCCGAAGGACTCGCGATTGACAGAGCGGGCAACGTCTTTGTCGTAGCGTTTGATGAAACCAGTCCCAACTTTGCGAGCACCATTTTCAAATTTACTCCGGACGGAGTTGAGAATTCTGTGGCAAGCGATCTTATGTAAGTTACTCATAATTAAGCCTAGCCGATGTGGCGAAATGGCAGACGCAACGGACTTAAAATCCGTTGGGCTGAACAGGCCCGTGTGGGTTCGAGTCCCGCCATCGGCAACTTTCAGAACTAGACAGGATTTACAGGATTCAGTTGATTGGGAAGAATCTGGACCGCTTGATTTCAGGTAATCCTGTGAAATCCAATTAATCCTGTCTAAAAATGGAACGCTTTCATGATCGACATTCAAAAGACCTAGACAGGATTAACAAGATTAACCGGATTCGGATTTCTTTAATCGCTTTAATCCTGTAAATCCTGTCTAGAAATGGATCGACCGCTTTTCATTCCAGTGATTCTCGGCACCGCGCGACAAGGCCGAGAGAGCGAACACGCCGCGCGATTCGTTTTTGAGCAAATAAAAAAGCGGGCCGGCGTGGAAACGGAATTCATCGATGTGCGCACGTTGCCGATGAAGCTCGATGACGCCGGTGAGCAGATGAAGGACCCGAAATTCTCGGCGACGATCGAGCGCTGCGACGGTCTCATCATCGTCACGCCCGAGTACAATCACAGTTTCCCCGGACTGCTGAAGCACGCTCTCGACATGAATTTGAAAGAGTACATCCACAAAGCGGTCGGGATTTGCGGCGTGTCGGCTGGCGTCCTTGGCGGCGCGCGCGTGATCGAAACTTTACTTCCCGTACTGCGCGAGCTCGGGCTGGTCACGATCTTCGAAGACGTTAACTTTGGGCGAATCGGCACGCTCTTCGATGAACGCGGGAATTTGCTCGATGAAAATTTCGTCCGCCGGATCGATGCGTTTTTGAATGAGCTAATCTGGATGGCCCGAGTCCTCAGGCACGGTCGCGAGAACGTCGCGCCAGTCTGACTGCTCAACCGCTCAACGCCTCAACATCTCCACTTCCCCCAGATCTGGATGTCGCGCGTACTCCGCTACGGCCGCGAAAACATTGCTCCCGTTTGATTTCCGGCGATCGGGAGTCATAGCCGCAGCCGAGAGACGTCGGGACGCGTGTTTACACCGCCGGTTCCAATGGTAGATTTTCCGACGCGGCCGTGTTTTGAACGCGCCGGCAGCCTCGGCGGTCACTACACCGCGGCTACGAAGCCAAATCAATGGAGCAAAATCCACCACCACCAACTTTTCCGTCACCGGAAGAGCTGAAGACGAAGATCACTGAGTTCATGAAACAGAACTTCGGGGATCGGGTCTCGGTCGCGGCTTTCCCTGCGCCGGAGCCGGCTGAAGCCGAACCGGAGGAGAAACCGGAGAAGATCGACAATCAGGATTTCGAATTCAACTTTCTGCCGCGCGATATCAAAGCGCACCTGGATCGGTTCGTGATCAAGCAGGATGAAGCGAAGAAGGTGCTCGCGATCGCCGTTTGCGACCATTACAACCACGCCAAATATCTACGCCAGCTCGAGAAGGAAAATCCGCAGCGGGCCGAGCAAACCGAATACGCCAAACAAAATGTGATCTTGGTCGGGCCGACCGGTGTCGGAAAAACCTATCTGATCAAGCACATCGCGGATTTGATCAAGGTTCCCTTCGTGAAAGCGGACGCGACCAAGTTCAGCGAGACCGGTTACGTCGGCGGCGACGTGGAAGATCTGGTGCGCGAGCTGGTCCACAAAGCCAATGGCGACATCAACCTTGCGCAGTTCGGCATTATTTACATCGACGAGGTCGACAAAATCGCGTCCGCCGGAAATTTGATCGGGCGCGACGTCAGCGGCCGCGGTGTGCAAACGACGCTGCTGAAACTAATGGAAGAAACGGAAGTGCCGGTGCGGAGCATGAACGATCTCCAGGCGCAATTGCAGGCGGCGTTCGAGTTTCAACGAAAAGGCAAAGCCAAGCGCGAAACCATCAACACGCGCCACATTCTTTTCGTGGTCAGCGGCGCGTTTGAAAAATTGAAGGAGCAGGTGGCCCGGCGCGTGCGTCAGGGTCAGATCGGTTTCCGGGCCGATACGGTCGAGGTGATGGATAACGAACTGTTTCAGCACGTGACGACGAAGGATTTTGTCGAGTACGGCTTCGAACCGGAATTCATCGGACGTTTGCCGGTGCGCGTGGTCTGTCTCGATCTCGACGCCGACGATCTTTTCAAGATCATGAAATTTTCGGAAGGCAGCTTGCTCCGTCAATACGAGCGCGCCTTCCGCGCTTACGGGATCGACATCAGTTTTGATGATGAAGCGCTGCGCTTGATCGCCGAAGCGGCCGCCGTCGAAAGGACCGGCGCACGCGGATTGCTTACTGTATTCGAAAAGTTGTTCCGCGATTACAAATATTACCTGGCCGGCTCAGGATTGACTCAGCTTCGGGTGACGGCCGAGCTGGTGCGCGAACCGAAACGCGTCCTTGATCGCCTCATGGCCGAGGGGGAAAAACAGGAAGCCAAAATGCTGGAAGCAGCCGCCCGGCAGTTCGCGGAGGGCTTCGGCAAGGAGCACGGCATTGAAATTGTTTTTGACGACTCGGCCCTGCGGCGTTTGGTGGAACGCGCCCAAGCCGAACGGATGAACATGAATGATCTCTGTGCCCATTTGTTCAAGGATTTTCAATTTGGCCTGAGCCTGGTGAAAAAGAACACCGGCCGGACCACGTTTATCCTGGGGGCAGAGGCCGTTGATGCGCCGGACAGTTGTTTGAGCGAGCTAGTGGTGCAGTCGTATTACCCGGCAGTCGCGAACGCGAAAGCCTGATTTGTTTTCATGAAACGCCCGCTACTTGCCACTTTAATCATTGGGATCTTCGTTGTGGTCGGCGTCACCGCGATGCATCTCAGTCCGCAAGTGCTGCAGTTTGAATCGCGGGCCGCGGAGTATATTTCTCCGTACCGCGCCGCGACCCACGTCGTGCCGAAGCAATGGCAATACGTGTTTATGTCGATCATATCTTTCGGCGTGGCGGTGTTGACCGTCACCAGCTTGCGACGGCGTCAGATTGCATTGCTCGCGCTCGGATTGTTGATCGAGCTCGCGGCTGTTTCCTGGATTTGCTCGCTTTACAAAGTGTTCTTTCAGCCGCTGCCTTCGATGTTCGCCGTCGCGCTCGCTTTCATCGTGGCCGACCGCTACACCGCTATCGCCCAGCGTGGCCGCGCCGTAACTGCGCGCGCATTTTTCAGCGATCGCTTGTCGAAAGAACAAGTGCAACGCGTGATCGCAGGCGACATTCCTTTTGATCCGGAGGCGAAGGCTTACGAAACCACCGTTGTGGTTTGTGACGTGGCCAACAAGTACGATCTCGCCGAAGATTGTGAGCCGCAGGTGTTCGGCAAGATCACGGAAGAATTCATTCGCCGGGCCACGGATGCTTTTTTGCAAGCGGGAGCTTACATCCAGACCGCGGATGCCGAGGGCGTGGTCGCGCTCTTTGGTTTTCCGGAAACGGACGCGCATCATGGCGACAAAGGGGTGCGCGTTGCGCTGGACGTGGTCGAGCAATTTCAAAAGTCGCGTGTCGCCAACGGTGAAGCGAAGTGCGATGTGCATCTCGGCGTGAGCTCGGGAACAATGGTGGTCGCGCCGCTCCAAAACGGTGAACGGCCGGGATTGATCACGAGCGGTGAGCCGGTCGAACTGGCGCGGCGCTTCTGCGTCGCGAACCGCTTTTATGGTTC
>JBEEHZ010000265.1:0-3923 GCA_041167705.1 Verrucomicrobiota bacterium
GCTGCGAGACCGTCTTCAGATCTTCGGGTTTGCTCTGGTACTTCGCTGTCGATGTTCGTGAGATGACTTTCAGATCGGCGATGCTGGCGAGCTTGGTTAGAATCTCGTCCTGAATGCCTTCGGCAAAGTATGCGTTTTCCTTGTCGCTGCTCAGATTTTCGAACGGCAAAACGGCTATGCTCTTGTCTGGAATTGTAGCCGCCTCGCTCTGTCGAGGCGTGGGTCCGTTTTTGTCCAAGTGGCGCGCCCGGCGGTCGCGCCCTATCAGCTCAAACGCCAGCAATCCACCAATCGCGAGCGCGACAACAACAACCCCGGCCCAAACCCACGTTGAACGAGCCGAACTAACGCCGGTCCGTCTGACTTCTGACCTCTGACGTCTGACCTCCGATTTCTGTTCCCACGGCAGCACGATTCGAAAGAGCTCCATGGGAACGGAAATGTTTTTCAGTTCCGTTGTCGCAAGTTTCTCAAAGCGCGTCTCCACCGCATTGCGAATCTGCCGTTCCACATCCATCGACACGCAAATCCCGCCGGCGCCGGCCAATGGCTCGATGCGCGACGCGATGTTAACGCCGTCGCCATAAACATCGCCGCCGCGGTGCACCACGTCGCCAATGTGAATACCGATTTTCAGTTCAATGCGGCGATCAGGTGAAATATCGGCATTGCGCTTCGCCAGTGCGCGCTGAATCTCGATGGCGCACTGCGCAGCTTCCAAGGCGCTGTTGAACTCGACCAGGAACGCGTCGCCGATGGTTTTAATTTCGGTGCCATTAAAGCGCGAAAAGATCTCACGCAGCAGTTGCCGATGTTCCTCCAGTAATTCCTGGGCCAGCTTTTCATCACGCTGCGACAAGGCACTGTAACCGACCATGTCCGTAAACATGATGGCAGCGAGTTTGCGTTGCTCGACATTAGCGCTCACGGAGGGAAGTTCATTTTCTTATAGAGCGCCTGAAAGCGCGGATCCGAACGCAGCGGATCGAGCATCGGCTGCACTTTGAGCCAACCCATCCAGACCGACCGTTCGGCGTAAGCTTTCTCGAGCCAGTCGATCGCCTTGCCATTGTCCCCCGTGCCTAGGTAGATCATCGCTTGACAGAAAGGCGTAACGAATCGCTCTTGCCCGAGCTGATTCAGCTCGTTCAACGTCTGCATGGCCTTGTTCTGTTGGCCATTTTTTGCGTAAGCGAAACCGAGGTAGGCGATAATAATCGGATTCGTTTCCATCGCCTTGGCTGTGCGACACTCTTCAATCGCCGCAGAGTAGTTTTTCTGGAGGATGTAAACCCACGCCAAGCCGAAATGGGGCAAGAAAAAACTCGGATCGAGTTCCATCGCTTTGTGGCATTGCGCGATTGCCCGCTCGTACTGCTTCTGCAATGCGTAGGGAACCGTCAGATCCATCGTCATCACCGGCGAGAGTGGGTCCAGTTCAGTCGCGCGCTGCATTTCGTTATGTGCTTCATCAAGCCGGTCGATCCAGGCCAGCGTCCAACCATACTGCCAATGAGCGGGGGCGTAATTCGGGTTTAACGCGATGGCGTGTTGAAACCCCTTCTCCGCATCAGTCCAGCGAAAGTCGTTCGCGGCGATGGTAGCTTGCGCTGTGTGCGCTTCCGCCAGCGCATCGTCCAGCTCCAGTGCCCGCTGCGCCGCGACCTTCGCCTTTAACGCGGCTTCGCCGGCAGGAATTGTGTCATCGGCGGCCGTCCAATAAACGTCTGCCAGCCCGGCCCAGGCCAAGGCGAACTTCGGGTCGATTTCCTCAGCTCTGGTGAAGTGTGTCAACGCATCACTGAGACCTTTCTCGGTTTGACGATTCCAAGCTTGTCGGCCTAACAAGTATTCCCGCAAAGCCGCCGGATTCACCGTGCGCGCGCTGCTCAGCCGCGAGGATTGCTCTGGGGAAATACTCGTCTTGATCTCGCGAGCAATGGCTTCGACGACCTCGTTGCGCATTTTGAAGATGTTTGTCACATCTCCGTCGAACTTTTTCGCCCAAAGATGACGGTCGGTATGCGCCTCGATTAATTGCACGTTGACTGTGACCTGATTTCCATCACGGAGCACTGAGCCTTCCACGATGGCGTCGGCATGCAGCTCCTGACCAATCTCCGGCATCGATTTCGTTGAGCCTTTGAATTTGAGAGCCGACTGATGCGATTTCACCGTGAGCGCGCCGATCCCGCTCAGTTCCGTCGTTAACAGATCGGTCATCCCATCCACAAAATATTCCTGATTGGCGTCGCCCGAGTAATTCTTGAACGGCAGAACTGCCAGCGAACTAATTCGCGCAGGCGTCGGTATCGCCGCGGCTTTTCGCGTTTGGGTAATCCACCAACCTGCTGCAACTAGGAGCAACAAGATTGCAGTAATTAAGGCTAGCTTCGCGACACTTGGGCGAGCGAGTCTGCTGCTTATTTCGGATTTCGGACTTCGGATTTCGGATTTGGCGGCAGGCGCAGCCTGCCGTTCCCATGGCAGGACGATGCGAAACAAATCCATCGGCACAGAAATGTTCTTCAAATCGGTCGGCGCCAGCTTCTCAAAGCGCGCCTCCAGCGCGTTGCGGATCTGCCTCTCCACATCCATCGACACGCAAATCCCGCCCGCGCCCGCAAGCGCTTCAATGCGCGAGGCGATGTTTACTCCGTCGCCATACACATCACCGCCGCGATGAACCACGTCGCCAATGTGAAGGCCGATCTTCAATTCGATGCGTCGCTCGGCCGTCACGTCGTGATTGCGCTTGGCCAGAGTGCGCTGAATCTCGACGGCGCATTGCGCCGCTTCCAAGGCACTGTTGAACTCGACGAGAAAGGCGTCACCGATGGTTTTGATTTCAGTGCCGTTGAATTCCGGGAAAATCTTTCGGAGAATTTCTCGATGTTCCTCCAGTAACTCAAGAGCCAGCTTGTCATCGCGTTGTGAGAGCGCACTATAACCGACCATGTCGGTAAACATGATGGCGGCGAGTTTGCGTTGCTCAGCCGGGCTACTCATTGGGTACTATATATAGAGAGTAATTGCGCATCACTGCACCGGGCTCATGGCTTCGAGGCCGCTACTTCGGTGGGAGTCGGCAGGCCGATCTTTTTGCAGAATGCGGCGAACCGCGGGTCGCCCTTGTAGCGTAAAACGAACGGATCGTAATAGACAATGACGACGTTGTCTTCGCGATTCGCCCACGCGCGATCCAGCCATGCAAACATGCTGTCCGGATCTCTGCGCAGGGCATAAACTCCGGCGATTAAGTAGGCATTTGTATTGGCATAATTATCGATCAGCGTTTTAAGCGCGGCAGAGGCTGCAGCTGAGTCGTTGCCGATCTGCCGCGCTCTCGCCAGGGCGAAATCGCGAGATCTTCCGGCAGGCAATTGCTGAGCTTTCTCAAGGGCAGCGGCTCCATTTCCGCGTAGCACCTCGATCGTGCACAATCGCGACTTCAGGTTTTCCTCGGTACCTCCCAAGTCAATTTGTTGACGGGTTGCCTGCTCCGCCTCATCGAGGCGCCCAACCGCCATGAGGTCGTTCGCCAGTAATCCATACCAGCCGGCGTTCCGTGGGTCGTTTTCCAGGGTCTTGCGGATTGGTTCGATGGCGGCTTCCGGATGACCGAATGCCGCGCGCATTTGCGCCAGAGACGCCACGGCGTCCAGATTGTTAGGCGCCAACTCTACCGCGCGCTCAAATTCGGTTTTCGCGCCGACGAAATCGAGATCTGCAAAAGCCAGGAGCAGAGCATGCGCCACGTGCGCGCCAGCCAGATCTGGATTCAAAGTTAACGCGTTGTTAATGGAAGCGCGCGCCATGGCAAAGTTCTGCTGTGCCTCAGCGCCGGAAAAGTAGTCGCCGTAAAACGTTTGAGCGGAGCCCATGGCGGCGTAAGCCTGCGCATACTTCGGATCGAGCGAAAC
>JBEEHZ010000266.1:0-4390 GCA_041167705.1 Verrucomicrobiota bacterium
AATCGCGGGTTCTCGATCTTATGCTTGGTGAAGTACGCGGTCGTGGACTGCAGAACGGCCAGAAGGGTCTTCGTTTTTGTCATGTCGAGCGAAGTGGAGACACCAGGTAGGGGCAATTGACCTCAATCGCCCGCGGGCGGTTCGGTGAACCGCTCCTACCAATCAATGGCGAAATCACGCGATTGACGACTCTTTCAATCGCTCGGCCACATCGGCGGCCTGAAGCGTTCGAATCATTTCGCGGAGGTCGCCTTCCATCGCCCGATCTAAATTATATAGCGTTAGCCCGATGCGGTGATCGGTGATGCGGTTCTGCGGAAAATTGTAGGTGCGAATTTTTTCTTCGCGCCCGCCCGAGCCGATCTGACTCTTGCGCACGGCGCTGTATTTTGCCGCCTCCTCCTGCTGTTGCCGTTCCAGCAATCGCGCCCGCAAGATCGACAATGCCTTTTCCTTGTTCTTGAGCTGACTGCGACCGTCCTGGCAACGAACAATCGTGCCGGTTGGAATGTGCATTACTTGCACTGCCGAGTCGGTCGTGTTGACGCCTTGTCCGCCCGGACCGCCGGCGCGGGAAACTTCAATCCGTAAATCTTCCGGCTTTAATTCAACATCGACATCTTCCGCTTCCGGCAAGACCGCGACCGTGGCCGTGGACGTGTGGATGCGTCCTTGCGCTTCGGTCGCAGGCACGCGTTGCACGCGATGCACACCGCTTTCATAGCGCAGTTTTCGAAAAACCGATTCGCCCGAAACTTTGAAAATCACTTCCTTTAGCCCGCCCATGTCCGACGGACTCGATTCGAGATCTTCGGTTTTTAATCCAGTCGATTCGGCGTAGCGGTGATACATCCGGCAAAGATCGGCCGCGAAAATCGCGGCTTCGCTTCCGCCGGTGCCGGCACGAATTTCAACAATTGCGTCGCGATTTTCGTTTTCGTCCGGCGGCAGCAACGCGATTTGCAAGTCGCGCTCGAGCCCAGCCACGCGCTTCTCCAAATCCGGAATTTCGTCGTCCGCCATGGCCGCGATCTCGATGTCGCGTGAAGTGGCCAGCTCGCGATTGTCATCCAGCTGTTTGCGCGCGTTTTCCAATTCGTCCCATTTCGCGAGCACAGTTTTGATATTGGCGTGCTCGCGCATGGTTTCGCCGGCGCGTTTGCGATTGTCGAAAAGCTTCGGGTCGGCGATCTCGCGCTCGAGTTGCTCGAACCGCTCGCGTTTGCGTTGAATGAGAGGATCAAAGTCCATGAGTGTTTGTAGCCACGGCGCTCTGTCGCCGTGTTTCTAGACGCCTCGACAGAGCGAGGCGGCTACAGCCGTTCAGCTAAGCTTTTTTGCCCGAGCGCACAGCTCTGGTGGTGCCATAGCGCTTGGTGAACTTTTCGACGCGACCGGCCGTGTCCACGAATTTCTGTTCGCCGGTGAAAAACGGATGACAAGCGGCGCAGATACCGATTCTAATGTCATGACACGTCGAGCGGGTGTGATAGACCGCGCCGCACGCGCAGACGATATCTGTCTCGTTATACTCTGGGTGAATGCCTGCTTTCATCGTCAAAAATGAGCGCCGAATGTAGCCGCGTAGACAATTTACGCAAGTGATGAAACCGAAAGACGCATTGCTGCAACGATGGGAGGCGATTCTCGCTCAAAAGAATGACGCGCCCGCGATTTTCCATACAGCCGGCGAGGTCTTGAGGACATTTCGTGGCATCGAAGAACACGCTCGCGCTGTCGAAGAGAAGACGCGTCCGGTCAACCCGGGCAACGTCAACGGAATTCAAATTGGAAATCACCAGGATTGGCCGTCGCTTTTTCTGACCAATTTGCGGAGAGGACAAATTGTTCTCCCGATCGATGAATCTGTCGGCAAGCAGCAATCTGACATGGCGATGTCAATCGCAGCGAAGAGTGGCCTCATTGATTGGGGCAATAAGTTGCCGGCGGTTTTCAAACTCACCTCTGGCACAACCGCGGCACCCCGCCTGATTCGATTTCGCAGCGAACAGCTTTTGGCCGATTGCGACCAGATTTGCGATACGATGGGCATCTCCGATGTCGATCTTAACTTCGGCGTGATTCCGATTTCGCATTCCTACGGATTCAGCAATTTGCTCACGCCCCTGATCGCCCGAGGCATCTCGATGGTTATCAGCCGCGACCGAACACCACGCGCCGTGCTTGACGATCTCGCAAGAACTAACGCGACCGTCTTTCCGGGCACGCCGATTTTCTATCAAGCGTTTTGCGACATGGAGAATGTTCCGCGGCTGCCAAAACTGCGCCTTTGCATTTCGGCGGGCGCGCCACTGCCAATTGCCACAGCGAAAAAGTTCCGGGAAAAATTCGGATTGCCGATCCATTCCTTTTACGGCGCGTCGGAGTGCGGCGGGATTTGTTACGACCGCGAAGCGGCGAACGAGATCGAAGGTTTCGTCGGCGCGCCGATGAAAAATGTCGATCTTGAATTGATTGATCCAAATGCCGGGGAGAGTCAGGTCCGGGTCCGAAGCGCGGCCGCAGGCGATGGTTACTTTCCCGACGTCGACGAACAGAAATTGGGCAATGGCGCTTTCGTTCCGGACGATCTGCTCGCACGCCACGGGTCCGGTTTCAAAATTGTTGGTCGCGTGTCCGACGTGATCAATGTCGCGGGGAAAAAAGTGAACCCGGCCGAGATTGAAGAGCGCTTACTCCGGTTTCCTGGCGTTCGTCAGGCGGTTGCCTTTGGTCGTCCCGCAGGCGCGGGATTGCGAAATGAGGACGTCGCAGCCTGCGTCGTGGCGGATGTCGCTCTTAGCGAGAATGAGTTGCTGGAATTCTGCCGACGTGCGTTGAGCGCGTGGCAGGTGCCAAAGAGGATCTTCATCGTCGATTCGATTCCGACAAACGAGCGCGGAAAGGTCAATCGCCGCGAGCTGGCGCGGGGGTTCGGCAAGTAAGATCGACAAATTTGCCGCCGAGAAAAATTCTTTGTCATTTGCCAAGAAGCGGGCATTGCTACCGAGGGCGGAAACAATGGTGCAGACCTCCCAGATTCAAGATTGATGAGACAGAAAAAATCGAAACAGAGCACGCGAATTTTGGTTTTGGAACCGGACGAACAATTGGCGTCCGCAATTTTAGACGTTCTGCATCAAGCCGCACCCGATGCGCTGGTCGAGCTAACTCGGAGCCTGGAGGAAGCGCAGCAGCTCGCTCTGGGAGTGAAGCCTGAACTTTTTGTTCTCGATGTCGATTCAACTCAGGACCTTGGCCACGATTTCCTTTACGATTTACGAACGAGCCATCCGAATGCGCGTGCGATCATTTTGACCGGCGTTCATTTGCCCGAGCAACGGGAACTAGTCGCCGGACTCGGCGCGATTCATTTTCTCGAGAAGCCGCTGGTGCAATGGGATTTCGTCGACCTGGTCGAGCATTTGTTGCATCCCGCGACCGACAAGGCCGCGGAAAAATTTCAAGGGACGCTCCGCGATCTCCAATTCACCGATATCATTCAACTCAAATGCATGAGCGGCGTGACCGCGGTGGTGGAATTCACCGGACCGAGTGGCGAAAAGGCGCGGGTGTTTTTTGAGAAAGGCCAGGTCCGTCACGCGACTGCTCCCGGCCGACACGGAATGGAGGCGTTCAACGAAATTGTCCGCTGGAAGGGCGGAACCGTTTCCGAAGTCGCCGACGCGCCCTCCGGCACGCACACGATCGACATGGATTGGCAGCGCTTGCTCATGGAAGCGGTGCGTGGCGCCGATGAAGCCGAAGCCGCCCCGCTAAAAAAATCGCGCGGCGAGAAAGGCAATCCGAAAATATTAGTCGTCGACGACAGCCTGATGTTGCTCAGCTTCGTGAAAGAAGTTTTGATCGAAGCGAATTATGACGTGACGACGGCATCGAGTGGCGAAGAAGCGGTCCGGGCCGCGCAAAGCGCCATGCCGGATCTGATCCTGCTCGATTTCATCTTGCCGGATATGAAAGGCGACGAAGTCTGCCACCGCTTGGTGGAAAATCCCGGGACGACAGCCATTCCGGTGGTCTACATGTCCGGCTACGGCGCCGAGCTGCAGGCGAGCCGGAGCGAAAATTCAAATGTGATTGGGTTCTTGAATAAACCCTTCACTTCGGATTTGCTTATCAAAACCGTAGAGACCCATATGCCGAAGAAATCGGACGAGTCCGAGCCAACCCAGCCCAAAGACGCGGAGCCGACACCAGCGACGGAAGTGGACTTTCCCGTCGAACAGGAGCCGGCCTACCGCGAGACGAGCGAAGTTGGACCGCACGCCACCCAAACAGCGGAAGTTCCGTGGTGGACTCCAGCCCCCACCACCGATGTGCCAGCGGCGACACCGGCAGCCTTCGAACCCGCGGCCGAGCAATATCACAT
>JBEEHZ010000267.1:0-7454 GCA_041167705.1 Verrucomicrobiota bacterium
TTCCGCTCGAGCATTTGGGCCCCGTTGCGCGCGGCGTTCGGAAATTTTCCGGCTTGAAATACCACCGGATCACCGGAGGCAAAGCCGAAAAGGAGCTTTACGATCAGGCCCAGGCGGAAAAAGCCGCCGACGCGCACGCCACGCATTTTCTGGAGCAGCGCCGCGCTCAATTTCGGCAGCTCGCGGCTATCGATGTCGATCCAATCGTGGTCGTGCCGTTCGACGCGGAATTATTCGGTCACTGGTGGTTTGAAGGACCGCGTTTTCTCGAATTGTTCATTCGCAAGGCTGCGTTCGACCAAAAAGATTTTTGCCTAACGACTCCGGACAAATATCTGGCAACGCACCCGACGCAACAAACAACCCAGCCGGCAGCATCGAGTTGGGGGGATAAGGGCCATCTCGAAGTCTGGATTGATAAAAATAATTCATGGATCTACCCGCATTTGCACGTTGCCGCAGAGCGAATGACCAGGCTCGCGAACATGCACCAAACGGATGCGAGCGAACTCGATGATCGTGTCCTCAAGCAACTGGCCCGGGAGCTATTGCTCGCGCAATCAAGCGACTGGGCATTTCTGATGCGGACCGGGACCGCGCCCGAGTACGCAACCAAGCGGACGATCGATCACCTCACCCGCTTCAATAAATTGCACGGCCAGTTCGAGGCCGGACAACTGGATGAAAAGTTTCTGGCCGATTGCGAATGGCGCGACAATATTTTCCCGAACCTGAATTGGCGCTATTATGTTTAGTTCTCTGTCATGTCGAGCGAAGTCGAGACATCGCTTGATATTTCAGAGACCAGAAATAGTTAGAGATTCCTCGACTCCGCTCGGAATGACAAACAACGTTAAGCTCATCTTCATAATTCTCGTCGGAGCAACTGCCGGGTTATTCGCGCAGGAATCGCCATCGGCGGCTGAAACGCCGTCGGCTTCACCAGAACAAAGTGCGTCGCCACCGCCCGCAGCATCAACGGCGCGAAATGTTCCCCTTCGGTTTGTACCGCCGCCGATGGAAGGAACAATCAGTCTCGGAATTTTCGATTCGAACGATAAACTCGTCCGTATTCTGCATCGCGAAGCGAAGATAGACAATTTCACCATTGATGAGAACGCGCTCAAGACGACCTGGGACGGTAAGAACGACGCCGGCGAAGATTTACCGCCGGGAAAATATCGCGCGCGCGGTTACATGGCGGCGAAGTTGAAAGTAGAAGATGTTGGCAAAGTAGAGGCACCTCCGGCTGGTGCGTCCGATCATGTTTCCGTGAAACTCGTGACGAACCCGCTAATTAGCGATACGCGATCGGTTGCGGAGATTGGCGTCGGATTCGATAGTAAAGGAAGTTTCTTGAAAATGATGGATGGACTGCCGCTGACGTCGGTCAATGAAGCACCGAATCTGGCCCGCGTTTCGATCGAAAAAGACGGCGAGAAAACCGCTAATATTTGGCAGGACGACGGATCCAACGTCGAGCATCTTCGCGCGTCGAACATCGACAAAATGATGGCGTTCGATTGCGGTTTTTTTGAACTGAAGTAGGGGCGGTTTATCGAACCGCCCTCGGGCGATTGAGGTCAATCACCCCTACCTACTAGCCATCATGGCATATCTTTGTTTAGTTAGGCGTTATGGCTGCCGCGCCTGAATTTCAGCACACGTTATCGAAAGCCGCCGGTTTCAGCGGCACGTCGCTGCACACGGGCGAGAAAGTTTCGTTGAAGCTGCAACCGGCGCCGGCCGATCATGGAATTAAGTTTAAGCGCAAGGATTTGCCGGACGAACCGACGATCGACGCGAAGATCGAGAATCTCAAAATGGTCGAACGCGCGACGACGATCGGCGAGGGCTCGATGCGCGTGCACACAGTCGAGCATGTCCTGGCGGCGCTGTCGGCGATGGGTGTGGACAACGCGATCGTGGAGATGGACGCGAACGAGCCGCCGATCGGCGATGGGAGCGCAAAAGCGTATGTCGATGTAATCAAGCGCGCGGGTGTTTCAGCACAGGAAGCGCCGCGGAAATTCTTCCACGTCCGCGAACCGATCCACATCGAAACGAAAACCGGCGCAATGCTCGTTCTCCTTCCGGACAACAACGGTTTTCGGGTTTCGTGCACGCAAGCCGGACCCAACAATCGGTTCACCCAATTCATGTCGACCGATATCGTGCCGGAACTTTTTGAGCGCGAGATCGCGCCGGCGCGGACATTTGTTTACTACGAAGACGTCGAATCGCTAATGGAGAAAAATTTAATCAAAGGCGGCAGTTTGGAAAACGCCGTCGTTGTCCGTGGGGATGCGGTCTTGAGTAAAGAGCCGTTACGCTTTCCGGACGAATTCGTCAGACACAAAATTCTCGACATCGTAGGCGATCTCGCACTGGTCGGTTGTCGGATTCGCGGTCATCTCATCGCGGTGAAGCCCGGGCACGCAGCGAATGCAGAATTGGCGCGGGCAATCGCGAAAGAACAATCGAGGCGCGACGCGCTGGCGGTGCCGCGAGTCGTGCCGAAAGGCAACGGCGGACTCGACAGCGAAGAGATCATGCGGATTTTGCCGCATCGTTATCCCTTTTTGATGGTCGACCGCATCATCAGCTTCGACGAAAGCGGAACGAAATGCATCGGCGTCAAATCGGTCACGATCAACGAACCGTTTTTCCAGGGACATTTTCCGGGTCATCCGGTGATGCCGGGTGTGATGCAGGTCGAAGCAATGGCGCAGGTCGCGAGCGTGTTGCTGTTCAAGCTCGCGAAAACGAGCAGCCGAATCGGTTATTTCATGAGCGCCGATGACGTGAAGTTTCGCAAACCGGTGATGCCGGGCGACACGATGTTCATACACGCCGAGCTGACCAAAGCGCGCGGCGAACGGTTGGCAAAAGCCAAATGCCATTGCGTGGTGAACGATGCGATCGTTTCGGAAGGCGAACTGATGTTCACGTTTCTCGATAGATGAGCGACGTGCAGATTCATCCCACGGCGATTGTCGATCCTGGCGCGACGATTGGTGCGGGAACGATTGTCGGACCGTATTGCGTGATTCACGCCGATGTTGTGCTCGGTCCAAACTGCTGGCTGCAACATCATGTCACCTTGTGCGGGCCGATGCGCGCCGGCGCGCAGAATAAATTTTACGCCTACTGCTCTATCGGGCAACAAACGCAGGACCTGAAATACGCGGGCGAGCCGACCTATCTGGAGATTGGCGATGAAAATACGTTTCGCGAATTCGTTACCGTTAATCGGAGCACGTCGAGCGACGGGAAAACGCAAGTGGGCAGTCGCGGAAATTTCCTGGCCTACAGTCACATCGGCCACGATTGCAATGTTGGAAACGAAGTTGTCTTTTCCAATAACGGAACGTTGGCCGGACATGTGCAGGTCGGCGACAACGCAGTCATGGGCGGCCTCACCGCGGTTCACCAATTTTGCCGCATCGGCCGTTTCGCCATTACCGGCGGCTGCTCAAAAATCGTTCAGGACATTCCGCCGTTCATGATTGCGGACGGAAATCCGGCGGAAATTCGCGGCGTCAATCTCGTCGGCCTGGAACGAAAAAATTATCCTGCGGACGGCGTGAAGTTGATCAAGGAGGCGTTTCGCCTCATTTACCGATCCAAATATAATACGGGCCAGGCGCTGGAAGCTGTTCGCAAAGAACTGCCGCAAAGCGAAGAAATTCGCGAGATCGTTGAGTTCATCGAGACGACTGAGCGCGGGATTATTCGTTAGGCCAAATCAGAATCTCACGCGCACTCGCGGCGTGGGCTTTGCGCTCGGGATCGGTGTAGCGGCGACCCGGCGCAAGTCCTGCTCGAGCGCTCTGAGCAGTGGCGCAGCCGGAGCGTCGCCTGCAATTCGCAGCGTGCTTCGCAACAGATCTATCCCTCGTTTCGGCTTCTTCAGTTTGTTCCATGCGTCCGCTTCTTCGATCACTACCCGCAAAATATCGTCGCGGTTCGAATAACAGGTCCGCGCTTGTCCAAAATAGTTCGTGGCCGCCGCCAAATTTCCGTCAGCCGCCTCCATCAGTCCAAGATCTTCGACCAACGGACAATTGTGGGCGCGTAACGCTGCCTGCCGTGCGAGGGAACGATATTGCGCCGTCGAACTGGAAAAATTCTGAACGGCAAAATCGTGGTACATTTTCCACGAATCGGTTTTTCCAGAATCGGCCGCCGCTTCGAGCTGCAACCACGAAGCGTACGGGCGATACAAAGGATCGCCCACCATCACCGACATCCAGGAAAGAACTGGGATCGATGAATAAGCGCTCTCGGCAAAAGTAAAACCGTGAAGCAACCGATCGTTGAAAATATTCAGATGGGAGGTGAACTCCAGATAGGGCTCGTAAACGTTACCGAGCGTCGCGGCGGCGCCACGTGCCAGAAGCGGTGCGACCCAGAATGCGTTCGGATCGCGCAAACTCATAGCGCTGAAAGAATGAATGTGGACGGCAACTGCCCCTCGTAAAAAATGGAAATCGGGTTGAGCAAAGGGCCCGGCCGCCTTCTCCGCTCGCCAACCGTAGTAAAGCGCGCAATCGGTCATTGGATAGCCCGCGGGAAAAAGTGCCGGCGCATCGTCATACACCACCGGCACACCAACTTTGTGCAGCTGCAATCGAATTTCGCGAAGCCATTGGTCACCGCTCGCGTAACCGGCCGCAGTTTCATGCGCGCCATCGACATAAGCGCGGCCCCAGAGTCCTTTTTTTTCGGCAGCAATCGAATCGACAATCATGCGGCGGACGGTCTCAGCATTCGGCGCGTCGAGCCGGCAGACCAATAGCAAAACCGGGTTATCTATCTCGCCGATTGGCGTGAAGCTTTGAAAATAGACATTCCGCAGCGGGCCGGAAATCTGGTGTGAAAACAAACCAAGGATCGCCAACTCCGAATCGACCGATGCTTCGTTGTGACTGCCGACAGGGCCGCCGGCCGATTGATCGCCCGGGTACGGATCCGTCATCGGTTTAATTTTCAACGGAACGCCTTTAATGACCGCGACGAACCGGATGGAAGTCGTCATCACGACAGTTTGTTGCTCCGGCGTTTCTCGCAGAATCCACCAGTTCCGCGTCTTAAAGATCTCACGCAGAGGCCCGGCGATGTTTGAATCGTATTCCTCGCGACTGATCTCTTCGTCGGTCGAGCAAGTCACGCCGACGATGTGATCGGATGCGATGCCGCGCTGCTTTGCGTAAAACCTCGCTAACTCCGCAGAGTCCAGCGCCGCCGTGTTGTAAATGACAATTGTCGATGCAACGAGTGACGGCTCCGCGCCCCGCGCATCGATCGCCAACATCACGATAAGGAAGAGCAAAAATCGACAGCGGTTCATCGAGAAATCGAGCTTTCGGAGTTGAAAGTTGGGTCGTGAATGTTTGAAATCTTCAATCGCGCCGCACTCTCATCTCTCCACCATCAACTCTCAACCTCTGCATGCCTGCTGTTCTGAATTTACTGCGGATTAAGAATCTCGCTCTCGTGGAAGAACTCGAGTGGCAGATTGCGCCCGGTTTCACTGCCATTACCGGTGAGACCGGCGCGGGCAAATCGATTATCATCGGCGCGCTCCAACTTTTACTCGGCGAACGCGCCGATAAATCGCTCATTCGCACCGGCGCCGATAGTTGCACGGCGGAAGCCGTTTTCGCCGGCAAAGAATTGCAGAAACTGAACCCGCAGCTGATCGAAGCCGGCATCGAACCTTGCACAGACGATCTTATTATTAAGAGAAGTCTTTCGGCCGCCGGCAGCAATCGCCAGTTCATCAACGGTTCGGCTACGACCTTGTCGATCTTGAAAAATATCGGCGACGCGTTGGTCGATCTTCACGGCCCGCACGATCATCAATCGCTGCTGTCGCCCGATAAGCAGCTCGACCTGCTCGATTCGTTCGCCCGCGTCGAAGAGCAACTCGAGGAATACAGAAAACATTTTCGACAATTGCAGACGCTCACGGCCGAGCACGTCGCGCTCAACAGTGCTGAAACCGCCCGCGAACAGGAGCTCGACCTTCTTCGTCATCAAATCACGGAAATTAATTCGGCCAATCTGGTCGCCGGCGAAGAAGAAGAAATCGAGAAGCGCTACAAACTGACCAGCAGCAGCAAGCGCTTGATCGAATTGGCGAGCGCAGCCGCGAACAAACTTTCGGAGGCGGACGAATCGGTTCTATCACAGCTTGCGGAGACGCAACGATTGCTGCGCGAGTTAGAAAAGATCGATATCTCCACTGAACAACTTGCCTCCGAGCATGCCGCGGCGGTTGTGCAGCTTTCGGAAATCGCGCGATCGCTTTCCGATTACGCCGAGACACTCGATCTCGACCCAGAGCAGCTTGCCGCACTCGAGCAGCGCGTTTCGCTCTTCGAAACGCTGAAGCGTAAATACGGCGGCTCGATTGCGGAAGTGATTGAGTTTGGTCGGCGCGCGGCCGAACGAATGCAAAAAATCGAAGGACGCGACGCCGAACTGGAGCGGCTAACGAAGGAAATCGAAAAGATTCGTGCGCAGATGAATCGTGCCGGCGATGCACTCCGCAAGTTGCGGGCGAAAGCAGCACCGAAACTTTCCGACACGATTCGGAGAAACCTTCGCGATCTCGGATTTAAACAATCGGAGTTCGAAGCGAAGCTGTCGCCGTTGGACGAACCGCGCGCGAGTGGTTTCGATTCAGTTGAGCTGCTGTTCTCGCCGAATCCCGGCGAACCGTTAAAGCCGTTGCGCACAATCGCTTCGACCGGCGAAATTTCGCGACTCATGCTCGCGATCAAGTCGGCAATCGCCGCGCACGACGCGATTCCACTTCTCGTCTTCGACGAGATCGACACCAACGTGGGCGGCGAAATCGCTCACGCGGTCGGGGCAAAGATGCAAACGCTCGGACATGAGCATCAACTTATTTGCATCACGCACCTCGCGCCTGTCGCCGCATCCGCTTCGTCCCACTTTGTTGTGACCAAAGACGTTGTCAGCGGTCGCACGTTTTCAAACCTTCGGGAAGTCGCCGGAAAAGCGCGCCGCGAAGAAATCGCCCGGATGCTCGGCGGCAAAAGCGAGTCCGCGCTACAGCTCGCAGCTTCTTTGTTGAAAGAATCCTAAACCCGCGAATTACGCCAATCAACGCGAATGAAATCGCGAGTAAGCATCTCCTTATTCGCGTGATTCGCGGGTAGAATGATTTTCACTTCGTCACTGGGCCGAGTGGCAAAACAACTTTGCCGTACAATTCGTTCAGGACTTGGGCGAGGCCGGTGTAGATGGCGCAGAAGCCGCAGAAGATTCCTTCGTAGCCGGTGAAATGTTTAAAGCCGGGGCTCGCGGCGGTGAAATCACCGATCGCGAGCAGGAAAAACAAAATCGCGAGCGTTCCGAAAACGATCTGCAACGCCCGATTGAGTTGTAGCGTGCCGATAAACATCACGAGCGTGAACAGT
>JBEEHZ010000268.1:0-2665 GCA_041167705.1 Verrucomicrobiota bacterium
GCGCCACCACATCCTTCCCCACAATTCTGGAAGAAACTCGTGTCCGCACTTTGCCAGGATTCGTAATGCACGTCCGTCAACGCGACACCGCCTTCTCCGTAAACAAGGAAGCGGTTCCAGGCAAAGCCAATATTTCCACCGACAAAGCCGTTCCAGGTAGTTTCAACCTTGTGCATGGACTTAAATTCCGTATCGGCGATCACCCCGCCCAACTGCTGCTGCAACTGGGTGCCCCCATCGTCGATAAAGAACGTGTTTTCCTGGAATCCGTGGGACATCCCTTCTCCGCTAGTGCCATTTCCGATAAAGCTTCCTTCGACGCCGACCACGAAGTGGCCAAACTGAAATTTAAATCCGGTCTGCCCACCACCGATCGTCTCGGTATCGTTGTGATGATGGCCGGGCGTATCAAACGTGGCAAAGAAATCTGACTGGCCGACAACAAGGGGGTTGAGGTCGTAGAATTGGTCGGTCAGGTCCACATCGGTCATTTGCTTGTCGACATGGAAATGGTTGAACGTCGCTCCGTTATTGAAGCCGACATAGAAACCGCTCCAATTCATCGGTTCTTGTAGAATAAATTTCTGGAAAAAATCCTCTTCCGCACCCGGTGCAGGTGATGGGATTAGCAAAATCGCGGCGCAAGCTATGACTACGGTCGCAAAAATATTACGGCTGTGTGGTTTCATCCTTGGCTGGGGATTTTGCACAAATGTAGGGCCTCGCCAAGCAAAAAAGGCGGCCTGAGGGTGCCTCCAATTATACCCAGGTAATTGCCCTGTTTCCGGCCATGGTTTGCGTGCGACGACGCGCGCCTCTAAAGCTTTATCATGCCGACGACCGAGACCGCGCGCGTGCCTGAAGATATCAGCGGCCGGATGCGGCGGATGCCAGTGGGTGGCGTTAGCTGGCGGCACACTTTTCGCGCGCTCCGCCATCGCAACTATCGCCTCTTTTTCTGGGGCCAGCTCGTCTCGCTCATCGGTACTTGGATGCAACAAACCGCGATGAGCTGGTTCGTTTACGAGATCACCAATTCAAAATTTCTCCTCGGCGCGGTCGCGGCCATTGGTTCGGCGCCGATGATGTTGTTCTCCATCTGGGGAGGATCGCTGGCCGATCTTTATCCCAAACGCTCGATCTTGGTCGCGACCCAAACCGCGCAAATGATCTGCGCGTTTTTGCTCGCGGCTGGAGTTTGGGCCGGTTTCGCCAATGCGACATTCATTGTCGTGATTGCCGCGCTCAATGGCATCGCGATGGGATTCGATATGCCTGCGCGCCAGGCGTTCACGGTTGAGATGACCAGCCGCGAAGATTTGCTCAACGCCATTTCTCTCAATAGCTCCATCGTCAACGGCGCACGCGTAGTCGGCCCATCGCTCGCCGGATTAATGATCGGCACCGTTGGCACAGCGATGTGCTTTTTATTTAACGGTCTCAGTTTCGTCGCGGTCATTGCCGGTTTGTTGATGATGCGACTCCCGAAGTTCGAACGTAAGAACGACATCCTCTCGCCCACCGAACACGCTTGGAACGGAATTCTTTACTCAGTTAAACATCAGCGCGTCCGCACGATTCTGCTGTTGTTTCTGGCGGTCGGCATTTTCGGTTGGTCTTACATGGTGATCATGCCTGCGTTCGCGCGTGACGTACTTGGCCGCGGCGCTGATGGTTACGGTGTGCTGATGTCAGCCAGTGGCGTCGGCGCACTCGTTGGCGCGCTGGTAGTGGCAACCTATGGGCATCTCTTTACGCCGCGAAAACTCGCGCTCGGCGGCGTCTGGTTATTTTCGTCGGCGTTGCTTGCGTTTTCGCTTACGCGAAATTTCTACTTCGCGCTCGCATTTCTTTTCGTGGGCGGTTTCGGAATGCTCCTATTTTTCTCAACCACAAATACCGTACTGCAAACAATTGTGCCCGATGAAATGCGCGGCCGAGTTATGGGTGTATGGTCGCTCATTTTCGGCGCGATGATTCCGCTCGGCAGCCTCGAAGCCGGCGCGGTTGCGCATTGGTTCGGCGCTCCGTTTGCGCTGGCGCTGGGCGGAATTGTTTGCGCCCTCTCCGGGCTCGTCACATTATTCGTCATTCGCCGCCGCGAAGCGCAACTCAGCGGTTGAGAATGTGCAGAGCGCGCTTCTCGACGTTCATCGCCGCTTCTTTCACGGCTTCGCTCAAAGTCGGATGCGAATGACAGGTGCGAGCGAGATCTTCCGAGCTACCGCTAAACTCGATCACTGAAACCGCTTCGGCGATCAACTCTGAAGCCCCGTGCTGCAAAATGTGCGCGCCCAGAATGCGATCCGTCTTCGCATCGGCGACGAACTTGACGATTCCATCGAGGTCATCATTCGCAATTGCGCGGGCGTTAGCGCGGAATGGAAATCTGCCAACCCGATAATCGATCTTCTTCTCTTTGGCCTGTTCCTCGGTCATCCCAACGCCAGCCAGCTCAGGATTCGTGTAAATGATTCCCGCGATCGCGTCATAATTAATGTGGCCGTCTTTGCCGGCGATCCTTTCCACACAGGCAATCCCTTCATCCTCGGCCTTGTGCGCCAGCATCGGCCCCGCGATCACATCACCGATCGCGTAAATGCCGTCGACTTTGGTTTTAAAATGTTCGTCGACCTTGATCCGCTTCTTCTCATCGAACTCGACT
>JBEEHZ010000269.1:0-3607 GCA_041167705.1 Verrucomicrobiota bacterium
CGCCTCAATTTCCCCCGGCTCTCGGGCCTGTTTTTGATCGGCATGTTTTACAACCAGTTTCTGCCCGGCGGCACCGGTGGCGATATTATTAAGAGCTATCTGCTTCTCAAGGAGACCCCCGAGCATAAAGCTGGCGCGCTACTCGCAGTTGTTTTCGACCGCTTGATCGGGCTAGTCGCGCTGGTGGCGATCACGGTGACACTGGTGAGTTTGCGGTTCGATTTGCTCTCACGAACGCACGAAACAAGAAATTTGCTATGGCTCCTGCTCCTGGTGCTCGGGATTTCGATCTCCGCTCTGATCGCAAGCTTCATCGTCAGTGGGTTCAATCTCTTTCATCTTTTGCCGCACAAATTTCCCGGCCGGGACAAGTTGATCGAAATCGCAGCGGCTTATCATCTTTACGCGCGGCACTGGGTCGCGACGTTCTTCGCCTTCGCGGTATCTCTGGTCGCCCATCTTGCCACCTTCACTACTTTTCTTTGCGTCGCATACGCTTTTCATGCCGGCGTGAAATTGATCGATTTTTTCGCGGTGCTGCCGGTGGAACGCACGTTGACAGCCTTGCCGATCAGTTTTGCGGGCGTTGGTCTGCGTGAACAAATTCTTCAGATCATGCTCCACAACCTTTGCGACGTTCCGATTGCGGTCGCGAAATTGATCGGAACGATGAGCTTTCTCGTGATTCTGGTCTGCTGTGCGCCGGGCGGCATCGTTTACTTCTTCTACAAACCGAGCGGCGTCGCGAAACGCGTGCGCCTACGGGAAATGGAACGCGAAGTGGCGACGATGGAGCATGAAATCGAAGAGCCGCAGTAGCGCTGTAGGGGACGCTGCCAGCGTCCCGCGCAAGAAATCAGGAAGCCAACGGCTTCCCCTACAGAAGAGACGCCCATTTGTCAGCGCAACTTTTGCCATGACGGTAGACGGCAAAATCACCACGCGCGATTTCACGCCCGTCGATTTCACTTCGCCTGAAGACAAACAGCATTTGTTCCGGCAACGCGCGCTCTCTGATGCCGTGATGATCGGGCACAGCACACTCAAGCGCGACAACGTGCGGCTCGGAGTCCCTGAAGATTTGCGACAAGCCCGAATCAAACGCGGACAAACGCCAGCACCGTTGCGCGTGATCGTGTCCAACGCGGGCAAGATCGACAGCCAGCTTAAGATTTTTCACGCTGATCCCACGAAAGCGGGACCCATCCTGGTTTTCTCAACCAAGAGAATGCCAAAGGACGTCCGAAGCGCCTTGCGCGAGAAGAACGTTACGCTGCACCTGAGCGAAACGAAAGATGTCGATCCTGTCGAAATGCTGCGGACTTTGCGTCGCGATTACAAAGTTCGCAGGATCGCGTGTGAAGGCGGGCCGATTCTCTTTCGCTCGTTGCTCAAGTTCGGATTGGTTGATGAACTTAATCTCACGATCGCACCCTATTTGTTCGGCGGGGCAGACGCGCCAACGATGACGGGATTGAGCAAAGAATTTCTGCCCACCAGCGTGCAGTGCGTGATGACCGACATGCGCGTGGTCGGCGATGAATGTTTTCTGACGTATCGGATCAAGTCCCGCCGGTAGCTGCGCGATTTATTGTCCCGGCTCGCGGGCGGCGCACGAGTTCCCCGCCGCAGTTTGGGCAAATCGAGCTCAGCGAAGTCGCGCACTTACGGCAGAACGTGCATTCGTAGACACAAATGTAAGCCTCGGCGTCCGCGGATAACGCACACTGACACTTTTCACATTCTTTTTTCATTTCCAGCGCCATTGGATCAGGCGACTGTAGGCAAATTCTGCGCAACTGGGATGCACAAAACGAATTCAATCATTATGCAGGCGCCGAAGATGTCGATCTTCGAGACAGCGGCTAATTTGGAACTGTGGCCTAAAATTTTGCCGCACTATCGCTACATTGACTATCTTGAGCGCAGTCCAAATCGCAACGTGGTGGTGATGGCGGCGCGACGTTCCGGCATTCCGATCAAATGGACTTCCGAACAAATCATCGATCGCGACCGAGTCGAAATTCATTTTCATCACCTGAAAGCATTTAGCAAAGGAATGGATGTCGTCTGGACATTCGATGAAACGCCAGACGGCGTGCTGGTGACAATCGTGCATGATCTGCATTTCCGAATTCCCGTCCTGGGGCTGATCGCTGAACCGATCATCGGCGATTTTTTCACGCACAACATTGCCAACAAAACTTTGCGCTGTATGAAGAACTATCTGGAACCGCGAACAAAAAGAGTAACTGCATGAACCGACGACGCGTTGTCATCACCGGCCTCGGCCCAATTACTTGCATCGGCAAAGGCGTCGATGGTTTTTGGAAAGGAATTCTGGCTGAGAAAACTGGGATTGGCCCGATTTCAAGTTTCGATGCGAGTGGGTTCGGTGTTCGCGTCGCCGGCGAGATCCGCGATTGGGACCCGGAGGAGTTTTTCCCGACCCATCGTTTGAAACGGCTCGATCGTTACGCCCAATTTTCAGTGGCGTCGGCCAAACTCGCGCTCGATGACGCGGGAATAGAATATTCGCACGACAAACCGCAAGACCGGATCGGCGTCAGCTTCGGGACGGCGCTCGGCGGCGTATGCAAAGCGGAAGAGCAATACATTCGCTTTTTGAAAAAAGGCGCGCGCGGAGTTCAACCGACACTGGCGGTGCAGGTTTTCGGCGGCTCGGCCCATTCGAACATCGCGATCGATTTTGGATTTCGCGGGGTCGGCACCACCAATTCTAACAGTTGTGCCAGCGGGACGGTGTCGGTCGGCGAAGCGCTCCGTTACATTCGCGACGACTTAGTCGACGTTGTTGTGGCCGGAGGTGCGGAAGCGCCGTTGACCGCGATCACCGTCGGCGCATTCGACATCATCAAAACTATGAGCCGCTGCGACGATCCGCAATTCGCCTCTCGGCCGTTCGACAAACTGCGCGACGGATTTGTGATGGGCGAAGGCGCGGCGTCGTTGATTCTGGAAGAACTTGAACATGCGCGAGCACGTGGCGCGAAGATCTATGCCGAAGTGCTCGGTTACAGCTTGAACAACGATGCGTTTCACATGACGACGCCGTTACCGAGCGGCGATTCGTGCATTCGCGCGATGCGCGAAGCGCTGGCCGACGCGGAAGTTCAACCTGATCGGATCGACTACGTCAATGCTCATGCCAGCTCGACGCAGCTGAACGACAGCGCTGAGACGATGTCGATCAAAGAAGCTTTGGGTGAACGCGCCAAAAAAATTCCAGTGAGCGGGACGAAGGGTTATCACGCGCATCCCCTCGGCGCCACCGGCGCGATCGAGGCCGCGCTCTGCGCGCTGGCGTTAGATCGACAATGGGTACCGCCAACGATCAATTATCAAAATCCTGACCCTGCCTGCAATCTCGACGTCGTGCCAAATCACGGCCGCGCCGCTGAATTGAATTACGTGATGAGCAATTCGTTCGGTTTCGGTGGCATTAATGCCTGCATCGTGATGGGAAAAGCCAGGTAGGGGCGGGTCACCGAACCGCCCGCGGGCGATTGAGGTCAATCGCCCCTACCCCAGCAAATCCGGGCGATTCTGCTTGGTGCGCTTGAACGCCTGCTCTTTTCGCCATTTC
>JBEEHZ010000270.1:0-6277 GCA_041167705.1 Verrucomicrobiota bacterium
ATCACGCCTTGAATTTTTAATTCACGGGCCGGGATCAGATTTGGATAACGCGAATTTTCCGCTTTCAAATAAGGACGGCCACGATCGACCACGTATCGCTTCAAAGTCGTCTCACCGTCGATCAACGCTGCCACGATGTCGCCATTATGAACTTCTTTGCTTTGTTCCAAGATGACGACGTCGCCATCCAAAATGTGCGCGCCAATCATTGAATCGCCCCGAACTCGGAGCGCGAAAGTGCCGTGATTTTTGGAAACATTGGCCGACCGCGTATCGAGCGAGACGTGCCCCTCGATGTCCTGCTCCGCCGCGGCGGACATGCCCGCGGGGATTTGACCGTAAATCGGGACATCGTGGATCCGCACTTTTTGAACGGGCGTAATCAATGCGCGCGCTTTGCCAGCATGGCGTTGCAGAAATCCTTTCTGTTCGAGGGCGACGAGGTATTGCATCACCGAAGTTTGACTGGCGAAACGAAAATGGCCTTGGATCTCGCGCGTGCTCGGCGTGATTCCTTTTTCGCGTTGCTCGCGTTGGATGAAATCGAGGACGCTCTTTTGTCGGTCCGTCAGCATGAACTCAGCATCGGTGCACTACATCGCCGGTGCAAGTTCAAATGAACATTTCCGTAATTCCGAGCGCAAGCCAGGGACCTCACCATCGAAGTGCGGATTACACAAAGTAAGTTCGCGTGATCAACCACCCGGTGAGAGATCCTTCACTTCGTTCAGGATGACTGCGTTTATGCGCCAGGTTTCGCCGGATTGCGGTTCGGAAAGGGCGGCACTGGTGGCAACTCGTAGCGTTTCGTCTTCAGTTCCTCCTCGATTTCTTGGATCCCGCGATCAAGTTGCTGATCTTCGCCTTTGAATTCTTTCGCAGGATCGTTGTCGACCACGATATCCGGATCGACACCGTGACCTTCGATGATCCAGTCCTTTCCATCTTTGGAATAAAGTGCGAATTCCGGTTTGAAGAACTGGCCGCCGTCGACCAGTGGAAGCGAGTTGCGAATTCCGACCACGCCGCCCCACGTCCGCTTGCCGATTAGTTTGCCGAGGCCAAGCGATTTGAAGCGGAACGGAAAAATATCGCCGTCCGATGCCGAGAATTCGTTGATCAACGTGACCATCGGACCCATGAATGCGTGCGCTGGTTCGGGTTGCGGCATTCCGTTGCGTGCGATTCCGATCATCACGAATGCGCGCCGCAACCGCTCGATCACCAGCGGCGAAACAAACCCGCCGCCATTTCCGCGAACATCGACAATCAACGCGTGTTTGCGGATTTGAGGGAAATAAAGCTTGGTGAACTCGTTCAGGCCGGGACGTCCCATGTCCGGAATGTGAAGATAACCAACGTCGCCGTTAGTTTTCTTGGCCACGTAATCGATGTTCTTTTGCACCCAATCTAAATAATAGAGTGGACCTTCGTTTGCCGTCGGCACGACCGTCACATCCCGCGCGCCGGCGTCCGATGGCTTCGAATTGACGCGCAGAGACACCTGTTTGTCAGCCGTGCCGATCAGCGCCTGGTAAATATTTGGAAGCGAGGAAACCGGTGTGCCGTCGACGGCGAGAATATAATCGCCGGCTTTCACGTTCACGCCTATGGCCGTGAGCGGCGAGCGCGTGTGCTTGTCCCAGTTTTCTCCCGGTAAAATCCGATCGATCTTGTAAGCGCGCGAGGAAGGGTCTCGTGAAAGTTCCGCGCCGAGCAAACCAAGCTTTACTCGGGGAGTATCGGGACGTTCGCCACCGGCGACGTAGGTGTGGCCGCTGTTTAATTCCCCGATCAGTTCGCCGAGTAAATAGGTGAGATCATTGCGATGGTTCACGAACGGAACCAGCGCGGCGTATTTGTCGCGCATCGCTTTCCAATCGACGCCGTTCATCGTCGGCGAGTAGAAGAAATCGCGCATGTGCCGCCAGCATTCGAAATAGATCTGGTTCCACTCCGCATGTCGGTCGAGCTGCATGTCCAAGCCTTCAATTTTGTGCTCGTGGTCCTTGGTCTCGATCTTGTCCTTCGGCAGATCGATGATCGCGTAATCCTTTTTGATTTTTACCAGCATCTTTTTGCCGTCGAACGTGATTTGGTAGTCATTCGCGTCGCCGAGCACCGTCTCTTTGCGATCTTCCAGGCTGTAGGCGCAAAGATGTGATTTTCGATCGCGACCATCGCCGTCGTCGTCGTCCTCGCCACCGTCGTCTCCAGCGGTTCGCCGGAGATAAAAGATGCGATCGTCGACCATTCGGATGTTCCGGTAATTTCCGGGCGTGACCTCGAGACCGACGATGCGGTTCTGAATTCCGTCGGTATCGACTTTAACCACCACCGGTTTTTTCGGCTTGGCGGCTTCGGGTTTCTTTTCCTCGGGCTTTTTCTCGCCGGCCGCTTTCTCGTCCGGTTTTTTTTCCTCCGCCTCCTTGGCCTTCTCCTTCTCGCGTTTTTGATCCGCCTTTCCTACTTCATCACTTTTCGGCCCGAGCGGGTTCTCGGTATCTTTGGCCAGGGTCACCAAATAAACGCGTTCCATGTCGCGATAGATGTTCGCGAACTCTTCATCGCCGAATGTTGCTTTGAAATCGCGCGCCGAGCTGAGGAGCAAATATTTACCATCGTCGCTGAAAACCGGCTCGCCCGAGGCGTACCAATTATCGGTGAGGGCGGTCTGTTGCTTGTTCGCGAGCGAATAAAGATAAACCTGTGACAATCCGTTTTCCTCCGGCCGTCCCCATGCCACCCACTGACTGTCCGGCGACCAATTGAAAACTTCGATCTCGCCGTATTTGTCCTGATCGACCTGCGTCACCGTTTTGCTGGCAACATCGACATAACGCAATCGCTGCAAACGATCGCTCCAAAGCAGTTTCTTGCTGTCGGGCGACCAGAGGGGTTGGTAATAATAAGTGTCGGCGCCGCTCGTCAGCTGAACCGCGTCACCTTTTCCGTCCTGCGCGCGAACATACAGCTCATTTTCGCCGGTCGCGTCCGAGTTGTAGGCGATCCATTTTCCGTCGGGCGACCAGTCGGCGTCACGCTCGTGTGCGTTTGATGTTTTGGTCAAGTTACGCGGCGTGCCGTTCTTTGCCGGGACCGAGAAAAGATCGCCGCGCGCGATCACGATGGTCCGTTCGCCATCAGGCGAGAGGTTTACCGACTCGATATGTTTTGCTGCGTCGACCAGCGTCGAGCGTCCGATCGCGAGATCTTCTTTGATCTCAATCGGCAATGGCGTGGCCTGGCCGCTCTTCAAATCGTATCGCCAGATGTAACCGGCTTGTTCGAAAACGATCGATTCCTTCCCGATCGCCGGAAATTTGATGTCGAAGTCTTTGAAGCTGGTCAGCTGTTTCGTTTCCTTCGAGGCCAGATCGACAACGAACAAGTTCATCCGGCCGTCGCGATCGGAGATGAAGTAAATCTTGTTGTCCGGTCCCCACATTGGGCAGATGTCCTGCGCCGGATTATTGGTCAGATTTTCGGTCGCGCCGGTTTTGAAATCGTAGGTCCAAATGTCGTCGGCCATGCCGCCGCGATAATGTTTCCAGGTCCGGAACTCGCGGAAGACACGGTTGAACGCCATCTTCGAATCATCCGGGGAAAAGGAAGTGAATCCGCCGCGCGGCACCGGCACTTGCTGCGGCAGTTCGGCGTCCAGACCCACGGTGAAAAGCGAGCCGATAAAGTCGTTGAACGATTTCATCCGCGAACGAAACACAATCAGCGGTTTCGTGTTCTCCCACGCCATCACAATGTTGTTTGGCCCCATCCGATCCGAAACATCGTCGCGTCCGAGCGTAGCCGAGATCGTGAGACGTTTGGGCGTGCCGCCTTCAGCCGGCATTACATAAACTTCGCGATTGCCGTCGTATTCCGAAGTGAACGCGACTTGTTTTCCGTCCGGGGAAAAACGCGGAAAGGACGTGTACCCGGGACCGCTCGTCAGGCGTCGCGCGACGCCGCCGTCTTTGCCGACGGTGTAAAGTTCCCCCGCGTAGCAAAAAACAATTTCACGGTCGTTCGTCGTTGGAAAACGCAGAAGCCGCGTCGTGTTTGGCAGTGACTGGGCCGAAGCCGCAAAGATCGACAACGAACAATAAACCGACAGAAAAAGAAGAATTCGAGAGCGCATAAATGCAGGATTGAAAAACCGAGGCCAGAAAGCTGGTTATGCAAGCAACCGAAAGCAAGGACTGAATTTTGGGGAATTTTAGGACGCGGTCGCGCTGGCTGGAATGAAGTCTGCGCCGTCTTCGAATCTTAATTTTCTGTTTAGCTCGCGCCGCAACAGCAACAAATTCATGCCGGCTTGAAGCAGCTGCGATCCGACTGAGAGGTACCAAACCAGTTTAATATCGAAACCCGCCGTGCGCGAGAGCCACAGCGCCGGCAGCGCAAAAAGAATCAGGCGCGACGCTGAACTTAACAACGGCGGCACCGTGTTGCCGAGTCCCTGAAACATGCTCGAGCTGGTAAAGACAATTCCGGCCGCCACGAAATTGAAAGCGACGATCCGGAGATAGTCGCTTCCGAAACTAATCACGGCGGCGTCTTTGGAAAAAAAGCGAATCATTGCCTCCGGCGCTAACCAGGTAACTAACGCGAGCACGAACATCATACTCGCCGCGATGCTGAGACCAGAACGAACCGACTGCCAGACGCGATCGGCCTGGCGACCGCCGAAGTTTTGTCCGACCACCGGCGACACTGCGAAACTGAGCGCGACTACCGGTAAAAAGAGCGCCTGCATCACCCGCGCGCCCACGCCGAATCCCGCCTGCGCCGCCGGACCAAAATTTCGAATGATCACATAGACGATTATGATGTAGAAAAAGAGCAGAATAAACTCAGCCCCAGCTGGCACACCGATGCGCAGCATCGCGCTCCAAATTTTTATCTGGGGACGAAAGAGCGGAAATCGGAAACGCAGGTAGTGATACTTTTTCTCGAAGTACCAAATAATGAGCAGATCAGCGACGAGAATGGAAATAAAGGTCGCGAGCGCTGCGCCGGTTACGCCGAGTTTTGGAAATCCGACCCAGCCAAAAATGAGGAATGGCGCGAGCACCATGTTCAGAACGACGCTGATCACTTGAAAAATCACCGGCGCTTGAACGATGCCGGTCGCGCGCAAGGCCGAGCCCATCGAGACGAGTGGGAACTGCAGCAACAACGCCGGAAGAAACCAGAGTAGATATGCTTTCGCCAATCCCGCAGTCGCGGGATCCGCGCTCAGCGCATTAGCGTAAGCGTTCATCGAAAGAAATCCGACAAGGCCGAGCCCGATCGCAATCAAGATCGACATCATGCATGATTGATTGAACACGAGCTCCGCGTGCGCTTGGTCTTTGCGACCGGCGGCCTGAGAAATGAGCGCAGTGGTTCCGACACCGAGCATTTGGGTCAATGCGAGCACGATCATGGTGAGATTTCCGGCCACGCCGACGCCCGCGATCGCTTCCTTTCCCAGGCGACCCACCCAAAAAAGATCAGCCAGCAAGTAAAGCGTTTGCACCACCATGCTCACGGCCATGAAGGCCGACATGTGCAGCAAATGTTTGGTAACCGATCCTTCGGTCAGGTCTTTCATTGACGCTTCCTTCCGACTTCGGAGCTGTGGCTACACTTTTTCCGCCACGATCTCAAGCACGAGCGGAGTTAGCATAAACGAAGCTTTTTCTTTCTCGGCCACCGCCAGGTCGGCGCGCACTTGATCAGCAAACGCGGCATCGATTCGGCCGAGTTCTCGCAGTCGCAAAAGATGGACTTGAATGAAAGCAGACGGCCACTGCCACATGTAATCGCTCGGTTGCAGACAAAAAATTCGCGGCACGACCGAGCGCACCACGAATCCGTTCGTGGTTAACCATGACGGCAGCTCCAATCCAGTGTCCGGTTCGCCCCCGGCTTCGCGCCAGGTCGCAATCACGTGGCTTCTGAATTCTTCCAAGCTCGCGCGCTGCGGAAAGAATCGCCACGTGGTGTATTGAGCGTACTCGTGAAAAATTGCGCGGCCTCCCTTGCGCGTGACGCTCGCGATCTTTTTGATCAACAAATCCGGATCGGAAACGAAACAGAGCACCCATCGGCACCAGGTGAAATCGAAAGGGCCGGCGGGCAGATCATCATTCATCAAGTCGAGCTCGTGAACATCGACATTTGAAAGCGAATGCGTTCGGGCTGCGTTCTTGATTGCGTTGACAAAATTCCTCGACCGCTCGACCGCGACGACTCGTCCACTCTGGCCAACGATTTCGGCAAGATCGACCGT
>JBEEHZ010000271.1:0-6202 GCA_041167705.1 Verrucomicrobiota bacterium
TAGTCCTGCTTTCTCGCAAGCTCTAACCAACGCCCGTTCCTATGCCAAGGATCCGGAGCGATTACGCCAACTTTTTAAGGAAGCAGTAAGAATGGCGCCGACGATACCGAGAGAGCGGTTCAAGGACCTTTGGGCGTATTTCCTGGCGATGTTGCGGTTGATTCGTGCGTACTCCCGCCGTGAATACCGCAACGTTTCGATGCAAAATCTAGTGATGATTGTCGGGGCAATCATTTACATTCTGAATCCATTCGATCTCATTCCTGATTGGATCGCTGGTCTCGGTTTTGCAGATGACGCGGTTGTATTAGCGTTTGCGGTCCGACAAACACGGCAGACGCTGGACGACTTTATGACGTGGGAAATCGGCACGCGTGCGCGGCCCACGCCTTGATCGTGGCGTTAGACTAACAAGAGCGCGGGATTTTCGAGAAGGTGGCGAAGTTCTTTTAGATACTCCGCGCCGAGCGCGCCGTCGATCACGCGATGATCGCAGCTCATCGTGATCGACATCCGTTGGCCGACGACGATCTGATCGCCATCGTCGATCACCGGAACTTTCGCGACTCTTCCGATAGCAAGGATGAAGCCTTGCGGCGGATTGATCACCGCGCTAAACGAATCGATTCCCATTCCACCGAGATTTGAGACGGTGAATGTGCCGCCCTGAAATTCCTCGGGCTTCATCCGCTTGTTCCGTGCGCGATCCGCGAGGTCTTTTACTGCCTCGCTGATTTCGGGAAGCGATTTGTTTTGCGCCGCGCGAATCACTGGTGTGAGCAATCCGTCTTCAATCGCCACTGCGATTCCGAGATCGACATCTGCGTACTGAACAATCGCGTCGCCATCGAAGGACGCATTTACGCGCGGCACTTTCACTGCCGCCTGCACCGCCGCTTTCAGAACGAAATCGTTCACGGTGATTTTGGCCGTGTCGGCGCCTTCGCCGGCAGATTTCAACTCTTCACGCGCAGCCATCAGCGGCGCGGCGTTGATCTCAATCGTGAGATAAAAATGCGGAATCGGCCCCAGACTTTCGACCAGACGTTGGGCAATGACTTTGCGCATACCTGAGAGTTGAATGCGCACACCTTCCCCGCCCTTGATTGAAGGAGCTGAAGGTTTCGCCGCGGCTGGCGCTTTTTGCGCTGGCGCAGCTCCTTTTGATTTCGCCGCCGCGCGAACATCTGTTTCGGTCACGCGCCCGTCCGGGCCAGTTCCCTTCACGCTGGAAAGATCGACGCCGAGCTCGGCCGCAATTCGCCGCGCAACCGGCGATGCCTTTACGCGCGCTTCTTCTGACTGTGGTGGCAGCCGTCCCGGCTGCTCTTGCGCAGGCGAGACGCCTGCCTCCACGGTTTTTTTTTCAGGCTTGTCCGATTTTTGCTTTTCTTGCGGTGGCGCGGTTTCTTTTTCTTTTTTCTAAGCCGGATCTGGTTTCTCCGTCTCCGCTTGCGGCTTCTCTTCCTTGTTTTCTTCGGCTTTCTCGTCCTTCTTTGCCGGTTCCTTTTTTTCTTCTTTTTTCGGCGCTTCTTCGCCTTCTTCACCAATGAATGCGATCTTATCGCCGACGTTCACTTTCCCGCCTTCTTCGACGTAAATTTCGGTGAGCGTTCCGTCCTCGGGCGATTCCCATTCCATCGTCGCCTTATCCGTTTCGATTTCAGCTATCACCTCGCCGGCCGAAACTTTATCGCCCTTTTTCTTTTTCCACGAGACGAGCGTCCCCTCCGTCATCGTGTCGCTCAGCTTCGGCATTTGAATCTCGGGCATGACTCGTTAGGCGTAACAAACTTTCTTCACCGCGGCCATCAACTTGTCCGCATTGGGCAAAACGAATTTCTCAAGCCGCTCGTTGTAAGGCATCGGCACGTCCTCTTGAGAAACGCGAATGATCGGCGCGTCGAGCTCATCAAAAATGTTTTTCTGGATCCGGTAACAAACTTCCGCGCCGACGCCGCAAAACGGCCGGTCCTGTTCGACGATGATCGCGCGATGGGTCTTGGAGACTGAATTAAAGATCGTCGTCTCATCCAGAGGTTTGATTGAGCGAAGATCAACAATCTCCGTCGAAATATCTTCCTCCTCGAGCTGAGCGGCGACAGTGAGCGCAAGCGGAACGGTTTGCGCGTAACAAATGATCGAGACATCGCTGCCTTCGCGTTTCACTTCGGCCTGGCCAAGCGGGATGAGCAACTCTTCGTCCGGAGGCTCAACCATTCCCTTTGAGCTATAAAGAAGCTCCGCTTCGAGGACGAGAACCGGGTTGTCGTCGCGCACCGCGGTTTTCAATAAACCCTTGGCATCGCGCGGCGTGGCCGGTGTGCAAACCTTGAGCCCGGGCGCGTTCGCGTAAAGCGATTCAGTCGCATGCGAGTGCGTTGCGCCGAGCTGGTGCGCTGGACCATTCGGCCCTCGAAACGTGATCGGAATGTTAAACTGACCGCCCGACATCATGAACATATTGGGCGCGTTGTTCACGACCTGATCGAACGCGACGAACGAGAAGCTGAAGGTCATGAACTCGATGATCGGTCGCAATCCGACCATGGCCGCGCCGACGCCGAGTCCGGCAAAACCATTTTCGCTGATCGGCGTGTCGATGATCCGTTTCGGTCCAAAACGTTGGAGCAACCCCTGGCTCACTTTGTAAGCTCCTTGATATTCCGCAACTTCTTCGCCCATCAGAAAAACATTCGGATCGCGTTCCAATTCTTCGGCGAGCGCTTCGTTCAGCGCCTGGCGGTAAGTGATCTCTCTCACGCTTTTTCTCCCTTGAAGTAGGCGTAGTCGTAGACCTTCTCGACCGGCATCTCCGGACTTTGCTCCGCGAATTTCACCGACGCCAATGCAGTCTCCTTCGCTTTCTTGTCGAGCGCGTCGAATTGTTCGTTGGTCAGCTTGCCTTCCCGCGTGAGCTGTGCTCGCAAACGGATAATTGGATCGTCGAGACGATATTTCTCGAGTTCTTCTTTGGTTCGATAACTGGCCGGGTCCGACATCGAATGACCGCGATAACGATAGGTGCGGATCTCGACGAATGCCGGATGTGGATCTTTACGAATCGAGGTGACAATTTCGCCCAGTTTGTCGCGAACTTCGCGAAAGTTCATGCCGTCGACGATTTCTCCAGGGATGTCGTAGCCTTCGGCCCGGTCGACGATTTGCTTCAACGATGTCGATCTTTGGACCGACGTTCCCATGGCGAAGAGATTGTTTTCGCAAATGAGGACGACCGGAAGTTTGTAGAGCGCGATCAGATTCAACGCTTCGTGGAACGCCCCCTGGTTAATCGCGCCATCGCCAAAGAAGCAAAGTGTGACGCGATCTTCCTCGCGATACTTGCACGCGAACGCCAAGCCCGCCGCGAGGGGGACGTGTGCACCGACGATCGCGTGACCTCCGTACATGTGATTTTTCTTGTCGAAAAAATGCATCGAACCACCAAGCCCTTGCGAACAGCCGGTCGCCTTTCCGAAAAGTTCCGCCATGCATGCGTTCGCGCTCGTGCCGCGCGCGAGAGCGTGACCGTGATCGCGGTAAGCGGTGATGATGTAATCATCGTCGCGCACGGCCGCGACCGCGCCGGCAACGACCGCTTCCTGGCCGATGTAAAGATGGCAGAAGCCGCCGATCTTCTGCGCTTGATATTGCTGACTGGCGCGTTCCTCGAAGCGCCGGACCAGCAGCATCAGCGCGAGCATCTCGACCTCGTCGCGTTGCTCAGGCCGCTGCATCGAAATCTACGCGGCGCGAGGCAATGCAGCTCCAGCGCGTGCCCGGCTGGGTTTTCGCCCGAAGCTCATGCACACGACGAACAACGCCGTGAAAAAGAGATCGCCGAGAAGCGAGTTGCGCAAAAACATCCAGGCAGGCGTGGCGCCGTTGTAAACCGGCAGCCCGATGGTTTGTGCCTGCACAAAACCAGCGAACGTCTTCGGATAAGCCGGCTCGTACACCCACGAGACGCAGTTCGTGACGAAATAAAAGATCAGCGACGCTGCGATTGAGGCCGGCAACAGCGTCTTCAACGAAGCGCGGTTTTGCAGCGACCAGCCGAGCAAACCAATGAGCGCAAATCCCACGTAATGCGAGATGACGAATGGGCTCCCGAGCGACGCGTGATAACGAAAGACGTTCAAAGCCACATCCGACAAGAGCAGTGAAACCATTGGAATGGTTAGCTTGTAACGAGTCGGGAAATAAGCCGCGCCGCAAAGTGCGATCGCGGCCAGCGGCGTGAAGTTCATCCAACCAACAGCGTCGACTGGTCCAAAAAAGCCGACCAGGATGCGAAAAAGAATCGCTGATGTAACGAGCAGAAGAGCAGGAATCATCGCGAGAATTTAGCCGTCCTGCGGGAGTTGCAAAGCTGATTCCTTCAGATTGGGGCGGGCAGACACGGCGAGCAACCGACTTCGATGGACAGCCAAACCGGCGCAATTAGACTCCACGTCTGCGTTTGAAAACGAAAGCGATAGTTTTGACGTGCGATCGGTACCGAGCGGTGGCCGAACACATGATTTTAAAATACAAGGAACTCTGGCCGGACCACCCGTTCGTATTTCGAATCCCATATCAGGAACTTGGCGGACGGGCCACATCCAGCATCGAGTACGTCAAAACGCCCTCGAACATCCGGGAAACAGTTTTGCAATTGATCGCCGACCTCGACGATGACGAATGGATTTACTGGTGCGTGGACGACAAATATCCAATCCAGCTGGTCCTTGAGAAAATTCGCCAATTCATGACTGATCTATCTCATTGGGACGACATAAGCGGCTTGTTGTTCTGTCGATGTAAAGCGCTATTGAGGCGACCCGACGAAACGCTTTATCCGAAAGAATGGCGCAATTCGTTCGGAGACATTTACCTTGAACGCACGGCCTGGAACCAAATTTGGATTCATCAATTCCTTAAGATCAAAGTGCTGCGCCATCTCTTCACGCATATGCCGAAGGAGATCGGCTCAGCCAAACAAATGGATCATCTGAAGGATGATGTCACTAAACTCCCCGCGCATCGCCTGTTTGTGACGAAGGATAACTTCGCCGTTTTTGGAGAAAGCACGCATAAGGGTACGATTAATCAGAATTGCTACGAGAGCATTATCAAGGCACGGATCGAACTTCCGAAGTGGTTTCGACGGCCAAACGGCAAGTATGTGATTAACGGTAAACTTTAGCTGTCAGTCGCCCGAGTCAGAGATAACCATAGCGACGCAATGGTTTCTGCAAGAGAAGCTCAAGCCGCCCCGCATCACGATCTTTTACGAATTGGCGCCAGCCCCCGATCTCCCCGCGATAAATATGGTTGCCGTGAATTTGCGACCCGGCATCGATTTGCTTGAAGTCGGGTAACCTTTTCGACACTTCCCGGTTTCTTTCCAACGAATATTGATTGACCAGCTCAGTGATCTTTTCCGGACTCACTGCGATACCGAATGTTTTTTCAACGGCTTCGAACACGGTCGCAGGCTTGGTCGCGAAATCTTCATATCGCAGCGAACAGATCCCGCCGCGATCAAAATAGCGGTTCAACTCTTTCACGCGATCTTGGCAGATGCCGGCAAATTTCTCGATATCAGCCTGGTTCATTTGCCGGTCCACCTTTGCAGGATTACTTCTTCGCCAGAGCGACACGACGACATCGCGAAAATCGCGAAAAGAGACCGCGGTTTTCACGCGGTGATGACAATATCGGTGAGTTTTCGCTACTCCCTCCGGATAAATCCCGCTGATTAATTGATACACCAACGTGCTGCCTGAGCGAGGGATGCCGTAACAGACAAATTCGAGATCGGTCTCAGGCACGTTCTCGAGATTTTTGTAAAAACCGTTTGGTAACATGAATCTGCTATGTGCGGGACATGCCGTGCTTTAGTCGAATGAAAGTTTGACCGTGTCGGATGTGGATTCCTGCCATCTTCGAATCTTGTCTCCGCAATTCGCTATAATTTCAGAGTGTTGCCCGCTGTAATAAACATTTCGCGTTTCCTGCGGATCCTCATTCAAATTGTAGAGTTCATTCAGATCCTTGTCGCGCAAGCTAAGCTTCCACCCGTCGGCGGAAATCACAGTCCGGGTAGACTCGCTTATCGCTTGCTCAACCAGCGGCTGAGGGGCCAGCGTTGTTCCTTTCTTGAGCCTCTTTTCGCGTTTCTTGTACGGATTCCATTCAATAAAAACATCCTCCGGCT
>JBEEHZ010000272.1:0-2982 GCA_041167705.1 Verrucomicrobiota bacterium
TTCAAGGAGACGGGCAAGCGTTGAAAGAGCGCGAAAAGGAAAACGGCGGAAGAGGGACTTCGGCAAAACGACCAGGACAAAAAGATAAATTGGCAGCGCGATTAGTATCGCGAGGAGAAAACCAGCCGTACCAAATCTGAAAACCAGAAATCGCGTCAGGAGAAGCAGCGCGACAATGTCGGCGTAATTTGTGTCCAGCAGGACCGTGACCAGCAAATGGCCCGGTGTTTTCAGTAATCGGTCGAGCCGAACAGCCGCCGGCCGGTTCAATTTCACGTGATGACGCAACCGGACCGGATCGATCGACGTCAGCCCCGCTTCGATTCCGTTGAAAAGAAATGAGATCGCCCAGCAACCCACAATGATAAGAACGTCTCTCATGCGGCGGCGGTGTCCGGGTTCGTTTCATCCTCGAGACAGGTTGTCTTTTCGAGGAGTAATTCTTTGATTCGTTTTCGGCTGCTGCGCCTGACAATCACCGCCAATCGTGGCAGTTCGATCCTGGCACCCGCCGGCGGCAAATAGCCGAGACGGTTAAAAACCAGGCCGCCGATAGTGTCGATTCCATCCGCTTCCAACTCGAAACCGAGATGCTCTTTTAAATCGTCGAGACGCGCGTGACCGCTGACGAGAAATTTTCCGTTTTCGAGCGGCTCGATATAAAGATCGACATCTCCGCGGGCGGGGGCGGCGTCGCTTAAGATTTCCTCCACGATGTCGGACATGGTGATGATTCCTTCCGTGCCGCCGAACTCGTCGACCACAATTGCGAGCGATTGCGGATGGGTCAGAAAAAGTTTCAGCAGATCGAGCGCGCGCATCGTTTCCGGCACGAACGACGGGGCCAGCAACGTCTCGGTATAATGTTCCGACGGATCGAGCAGGAAGAGTTTGACGTCGATGATTCCGACAATGTTGTCCGGCGTATCGGCGTAAATCGGAACGCGGCGGTAGCGTTTCTCTTTTAATTGTGCGATCGCGTCTTCGTTCGTCAGATCGTCTGCCAAAGCAAAAGCATCGACCCGAGGAGTCATGCAATCCTTGGCTGTTTTGTCGCCCATCTTGATGATCTCCTGGATCATCTCGCCCTCGGCTTCATGTAGCGTTCCTTCCTCCTCTCCCATCTCCACCAACGTCTCGAGTTCCTCATCGCTCATTCGTGCGCGCGTGCGCAGATTCAGCGGCGTGAGAAGATCGACAATCACCGTGCTGACGCGCTCGAGCGTGCGTCCGACACGATCGAGCAATGGGACCAAGGATTGGAGCGTAAATGCGCCAATGGTCGAAAGTCGATAAGGTGCCGCGAGCGCAATCAATTTCGGGATCAAATCGCAGAGCAAAACGACAATTGCGAAAATCAGAATTGCCGCCAGCCATTGCGTTAGGCGTCCGGCGAGCGGCCCGCGCCAGAGTAAAAAAAGACAAAGCACCACCAGCGGCACCTTGACCAGTCCGTCGCCGAGAAGGAGCACGTTGAGAACCCGGCGCGGCTTATCGCGAAAAAGTCGGACGAAATCGGTGAGCGCGGGGTTGTTTTGCTCCAGTCGCCGCAACTGATGTGGTCGGAGTGAAAAAAGTGCGGTCTCCAGTCCCGAGAAAAGCGCTGAGACAAAAATGAGCGCGGCGATGGCGGCGAGAACAATTCCCAGCGCAACTGGCGTCATTCTTGGCTGCGGTCTCGAACGCTTTCGTGACCCTCCGGAAAAGTCGGTTTGCCCATCATCTGCGGCACGATGAAATTAAGCCCTTCATGAGCAAAGGCGAGAGGATTTCACAATTCGTGCGCGAGCTGGAAGGCGACGATGTAGATCCTTCCGGCGACGTGGCCAACCACCCGTTTTATCGCGCCTTCTTTCGCTGCTGGAATGAGCAACGTTACTACGAAGCGCACGATGTGCTGGAGCAGGTTTGGTTGAACCGCGATAGCGACGACGACAATTTTTTTAAAGGACTGATTCAGGCCGCGGGCGCCTTCGTGCATCTCCAAAAGAATTTCGAACACCCAACGCATGCAAAACACAGCCGGCGTCTGCGCCCGGCGGTGAAACTCTTCGAGTTGGCGGAAAAGAACTTGTCGATTTTCGCTCCGCGACATCATGCGCTCGATGTTTCGGTGCTGCTCGATCTTTTGCGGGGCACGCGGCAGAAAATCATCGACTCGGATTTTAAAACGAATCCGTGGTCGCCCGAGGACGCTCCGAACTTGGCGTTAACGAAGTGACCGCTCATTAACACCTGGCTTTAGTCAGGTGCTTGCGACTCCATCGATGTAGCGGAAGCCGTTTAAGCGGCTTTTCGCCTCCCGCGTGAGCAATACACCGGGCTAAAGCGCCGGTGTTAATGAAAGTCGCGCTGACAGTCAGGTAAAAATTAATTTGCTGCCAGCAATCGCGAGGACGATCGCCAGGAGAATTGAAATCGCGCGGACAGGGAAGCGCCGGCTTCCCAAATAGGAACCGATCGTTCCGCCGACAATTGCCGGAATCGCGAGATAAATCCCGAGGGTCGGAACAGAATGGACTGCGGTGAAATATCCGATCAATCCACCGATTGAATTGACCAGAATGAACAGGGCGGAAACGGCGGCAGCCTGACGAATCTTGGCCCAACGGCAGAACAAAAGAAGCGGTGTGAGAAAAATTCCGCCACCTGTTCCGGTCAGGCCGGACAGAAATCCCAAGCCCGCTCCCACTCCTATCGCGGTTGGTTTCGATGGAGGAACTGTTTCCGGTGGGTCGCCGCGGCGAAAAATCAATCGCGCGGCCGAGAAGAGCAGAACTAGTCCGATTAGGATTCTTAAAAAGCCCGCTGAAGGTTGCAGATAACCGCCGAAATATGCTGCGGGAATTGAGAGCAGCGCGAACGGCCAGAAAAGTTTCCAGGAGAAATATCCAGCCCGCCAAAATTGGAACGAACCAATCGTTGCGACCAAAATATTCAGGACGAGGGCGGTCGGCCGAATGACAGTCGTCGCGAGTCCAA
>JBEEHZ010000273.1:0-3365 GCA_041167705.1 Verrucomicrobiota bacterium
AAGTGCGTTTGATCGCGTCGGTGTCGTTCTTGTTGATCGCTTCGCGCACCGCGGCGATCGCATCCTCGACCGATTTACGTTTGTCGGCCGGGACCTTGTCGCCCAGTTCTTTCAACTGTTTCTCGGATTGATACGCGAGAGTGTCGGCGTTGTTCTTGATCTCGATCGCTTCCTTCGCCTTTTTGTCATCTTCGGCGTGCGCTTCCGCTTCGTGGCGCATCTTCTCGATCTCTTCCTTGCTCAAGCCGCTCGAACCGGTGATGGAGATTTTTTGCTCCTTGCCGGTGCCAAGATCCTTGGCCGAGACATGGAGAATGCCGTTCGCGTCGATGTCGAATGTCACTTCGATCTGCGGAACGCCGCGCGGCGCCGGCGGAATTCCATCGAGATGGAACGTGCCGAGATTTTTGTTATCACGCGAAAGCGGTCGCTCGCCTTGCAACACTTTGATTTCCACGCCCGGCTGGTTGTCGCTGTAAGTTGAAAAGATCTGCGACTTCCGGGTCGGAATGGTGGTGTTACGCGGAATCATTGGTGTGGCCACGCCGCCCGCTGTTTCAATTGCGAGCGTCAACGGAGTCACGTCGAGCAAGAGCACATCTTTGACGTCGCCACGAAGCACGCCGCCTTGAATGGCTGCGCCAACCGCGACGACTTCGTCCGGATTAACTCCTTTGTGCGGTTCCTTGCCAATCAGCCCGCGCGCCGTCTCTACAACTTTCGGCATGCGGGTCATGCCACCCACGAGCACCAGCTCGTTCACCTCGCGCTCAGAAATTTTCGCGTCTTTCAAACACGCTTTGACCGGCGGAATCGTTCGTTGAATTAAATCGTCTGTCAGCTGCTCCAATTTCGAGCGAGTCAGTTTTTTCTGAATGTGTTTCGGCCCGCTCGCATCCGCCGTAATGAACGGCAGATTGATTTCGTATTCCTGCGAGCTCGAAAGCGCGATCTTCGCTTTCTCGGCCTCTTCCTTGATCCGCTGGACCGCGTCGGCATGCTTGGTCAAATCGATGCCGCTGTCTTTTTTGAATTCGGCCACGATCCAATCCATCACTTTCGCGTCCCAATCGTCACCGCCGAGGTGAGTGTCGCCGTTGGTCGCTTTCACTTCGAAAACGCCGTCGCCGATTTCGAGAACGGAAATGTCGAACGTGCCGCCGCCCAAATCGTAAACGGCGATCTTCTCGTCCTTCTTCTTGTCCAAACCGTAAGCGAGCGATGCCGCCGTCGGCTCATTGATGATTCGTAAAACTTCGAGACCCGCGATCTTGCCCGCGTCCTTGGTCGCGTTGCGCTGCGAGTCGTTGAAGTAGGCCGGCACGGTGATCACCGCCTGCGTAATTGTTTCGCCGAGCTTCGCTTCGGCGTCGGCTTTCAATTTCGACAAAATCATTGCCGAAATTTCCGGCGGGGAAAAAGTTTTGCGCTCTCCCCCTACTTCCACTTGTACGTGAGCGTCGCCGTTGGCGGCCTTCACGAGTTTGTAGGGCACTCGGTGCTCTTCTTCGTGCACCTCATCGAACTTGCGGCCCATGAACCGCTTGATTGAGAAAACTGTGTTCTGCGGATTAGTCACCGCTTGACGCTTGGCGGCCTGGCCGACGAGACGTTCGCCTGTTTTCGTAAACGCGACGACAGAGGGCGTCGTGCGCGCGCCTTCAGAATTTTCCAAAACTACCGGGTCGCCACCTTCCATCACAGCCATACAGGAATTGGTGGTTCCCAAATCGATACCTAAAACTTTTGCCATATTAATAAATCCTTTCCGGCCGAAGAGTTTCGACCGAGTCGGTCTTTAGCAAACCATAAGCCGCGGCGAGCCAAGAATTGTAAACCACTGAATATCAGCTATTAAAAGCGAAACCCAGCACTTTAACGGTGACCGAATTAGAGACAGCGAGTCACACTAGACGAAAGAATCGAGCAATTGGTCGCGCCAAGGCGGCGCAGCATTTCAAAATCCCAAGCACCAAATTCCAAACCCCAGGGAAGCTCCAATATTCGATGCCCAAAGTGCGCGCCGGTGTTTTGAAATTTGGTCGTTTGAAGCTTTCCTGGGATTTGGGTTTTGGGGATTTGGAACTTTCGTGCCCCCGGCACGGCCTCTGCTCGTTTATTTGGCGTGGAAACGGCGAAGCATTCTGTCCGCAAAGTTGCGGCTGATCCCGATATTTTCTTTCATTGCCAGCATTGCAAAGCCGCGCTGGTAGTGAATCGATCGGCTGAAGGAATGACGGTGACCTGCCAGAAGTGCAGCAAACTAACGACCGTTCCGAAATCGGAGGAGCCGAGTGCGAACGCATTCGCTCACGCCGACGAAGTCCACCGCAAGCTCACCGAGAACGAATCGCAGCGCGCCGAAGTTACCGGCAACATCAATCAGCTCACGATCCAATTGCACCGCTGGCAACTGCGGCTGCAGACATTGAACGATCGCAAAGCGCAGCTCGAAAAAGAGCTCGGGCCGAACAAGGCGTAAGGTGGATCGAGCAGTCCCTTGCTCGATGTCAAAATAATGTCGGCAGAGCCGAGACTTTCTTAACATCGTCCGCGGAGCGGCCGATCCACCTTTTGCTTTGGCAACTGGCACGCCGTGCGTACTCTTTCGCGTGCGGCAATATCACGACCTTCTCAGGCTTGTTCTCGATGAAGGTCAGCCGCGGGCAGATCGCACCGGCACGGGCACATTGTCGATCTTCGGAGCGCAGGCGCGCTTTGATCTGCGCCCGAGCGGTCCCGGATTCCCATTACTGACAACGAAGAAGCTCCATATCAAATCGATCATTTACGAGCTGCTCTGGTTCTTGCGCGGCGACACGAACATAAAATATCTAAACGAACACGGCGTGACGATCTGGAACGAATGGGCTGACGAAAGAGGAAATCTCGGCCGCGTCTACGGCGCACAATGGCGCGACTGGCGCGGCGAGAATGGAGTTCGTGTCGATCAGATCGACAATGTGATCGCGCAGATCAAAAAGAATCCGAACAGTCGGCGATTAATCGTAAGTGCGTGGAACCCGGCGGAGATCGAGAAGATGGCGCTCCCGCCATGTCACGTTCTCTTTCAGTTTTATGTGCAGGACGGGGAATTGAGCTGCCAGCTTTACCAACGCAGCGCCGATTTGTTTCTCGGCGTGCCGTTCAACATTGCGAGCTACGCACTGGTCACGATGATGATCGCGCACGTTGTCGATCTTTTGCCGGGCGATTTCGTTCACACCTTTGGGGACCTACATCTCTACAACAACCATCTCGAGCAGGCGCGCGAACAGTTAACGCGGGATTGTCGATCTTTGCCGCGGATAAAACTGAATCGCGCGATCAAGAACATCCACGACTTCAAATTCGAAGATTTCGAA
>JBEEHZ010000274.1:0-5811 GCA_041167705.1 Verrucomicrobiota bacterium
AGAGCGAGGCGGCTACAGCGTTCGGGATGACAGTCTGGGATCATCAGCTAAAGTGTTATTATGAACGAGCCAGTTTATATTCTCGGCGGCGGACGCACCGATTTTAAGCGCAACCTGAAAAAGGAAGGCAAAACCATCCGGCATTTGATTATCGAAGCCGGCAAGAAGGCGCTCGACGACGCCAGGATCGACGCGGGCGAAATCCAGGCGGGCGCGGTCGGCAATTTTAACGCCGGCCAGTTCACGAAACAATTGCAGCTCGGCGCGTTCATTCCTGAGATCGACCCGAAACTGCGCGGTATTCCGACGATGCATACCGAAGCGGCCTGCGCTTCCGGAGCGCTTTCCGTTTTACTCGGGGCGCAATGGATCATGGGCGGGCTTTATGATGCGGTGCTCGTCGTTGGTGCGGAGCAGCAAAAGACGATGTCGTCGCTCGATGGCTCGGATGTTCTTGGCGCGGCCGCCGATTATCACAACGAGAAACCGGAATACGGTGATTTCATGTTCCCGAAATTGTTCGGGAAGATCGCTCAGATTTATATGGACAAGTACGGCGCGAAAGAATCGGACTTCGCCACGGTGGCTTGGAAAAACTACGCGCATGCGAAGCTGAATCCGCTTGCGCAAATGCGTGACGCCGATCTCACTCTCGATTGCGCTTCGCAAGTCTCCGACAAAAACCCGAGCGTGGCGCCGCCGTTGAAAGTTTCCGATTGTTCGCAGATCACCGACGGCTCCGCGTCGGTCGTGCTCGTTTCGGGAAAATATTTGGAGAAGATCGGGCGCGACAAAAACAAAACGCCGAGATTGCTCGGGTTCGGTCACGCCACCGATTATTTACCGCTCGATAAAAAAGATGCGCCGACGTTTTCGATTGCGCGCAAAGCGGCCGAGCAAGCGTTTAGCATGGCCAATATGAAGCCGCGCGATCTGCACGGCGCCGATGTGCACGATTGCTTCTCGATAACCGAGATCGTGGTTTACGAAATTCTCGGCTTGGCCGAGCCGGGCAAGGGCGCAGAACTGGCCAAGAGCGGTGCGACCACGCTCCCGCAAGTGCGGCATGAGAAAATGGGCGGCAAGTTTCCGTTTGAGATTCCGGTCAACGCCGGAGGCGGACTAATTGGCGACGGTCATCCGGTTGGCGCGACCGGTGTGCGACAAGTTGTCGAAGCGTATCAGCATCTGACCGAGCAAGCGGGCGCGCGGCAGATTCCAAACGCGAGGCGTTATCTCACCTTCAACATGGGCGGCAGTCTGACGACTTCAGTCGCGATGTTGTGGGGTCGCGATTAAGCGGTGGCGTTACGCAGCTTCGCGATTCGGTCGCGCACCGCTTCGCAGCGTTGACGCTCGAAGGCTGCGTCTGTTTCGGGCAAGCATTGCGCCTCGTAGGGCGCCCGCCCCGGCTGAAGGCAGCCCAATACAAGATCGTTAGCCAAGGTTGCGCTTGCGAGTTTTGACGCCGTTCGAATTTCTTCCGCTTCGGCGAGCAATTGGTCGCGAACGGCGATGTAGGCGTTGATCTCGGCGATAGTGTAAGCCGATCCGAATGTCGGACTGAGAGTTGTTGCTGAGCGACGCGATTCCGGTTTCGCCGCCGGTATAGTGGAGCTGATGGCGAGAGGCATGCATGCTAAAAGAGCATATCCCGTGCTGACTTTTCAGACGCGATTTCGCGCCGCCATTGCTAGAGGATTACGTAGATCAGCACCACGCCGAGAACGAAGGACGCGGCCCCACAGATTATTTGGATCTTTCGATTGCGGGCGAGCCACCAATCGATCATTCGTCGACGTCTGTCCAAGCCAAGCAGTGGCATTGCGATGGCCACGACCAGGATGATCAAGCCGAGAATGCGCAGCAGCATGGGCGCTTTCGAATCCTCCGCGGCGGCCAAGAGGCTAAGTCCGAGAACTGCTCGAATAGCGGCTGCGACCCACAGTCCGGTTTTATCGGCGAACAAGCGTGTCAGATCGTTTGCTCGAGCAGGTGAAACAATCACCAGTACGCCCATGGCCGCGACAGATGCACTCAGGATCAAGGCCAACGCAGTCATATCTGCGTTTTACCGCTTTCATTTTGTGATGCCCAACTTTTATTAGGACTATGAAAGTTCCGTTTACGCTCGGTGCTGTTGGCCATTTCGGTCTGGCCGTGCGCAATCCAAAGAAAAGCGCACGCTGGTTTCAGAAGGCGCTCGGATTGCGCAAAGAATTTGAATTTGAAAATGGGATCGCGGTCGGCAACGACAATGTCACTATCGCGCTGTTTAAAGGTAAACCGTCACCGCAAACGTTCGATCACATGTCGTTCCATCTGCCGAACATGTCGACCCTACGAAAGGCACTGGCGCATTTGAAAAAGCACAAGGTCGAAATTGAAGATCCGGGCGACGAAATTGGTCCGGAAGGGCCGGGTTCGCCGGACATGGGGCTCTGGTTTCATGATCCTGATGGCTATCGCTGGGAACTCAGCGTGCAGGGCGGCCGCTGAGTAGACGGTCAAGCTCGCGATGGGTAGCGAGTGAGGGGGCAGGAACCCACGAATCAATAATCGGCCCAAGCTCAAATAGATCGGCTGACACGGCCCAAAAATTGCGCTTTGTTAATTTGTGAACGGGATGCTTGGACTCATCGTGGGCTGTCTAAAATGGGCTGCGGTCGGTTTCGTCGTGGCCTTCATTCTGATGAAGCTTTATGAGGGCAGCCATATTCACGACGACGTTCCACGACCTGAATTCAAGGTCCGGCAATCGCGACGCGCGGCGCTGGTCCTTTCCATCTTTGCCGCAATCCTTTCAGCGGGGGTCTGGCTGCTGGTGCAAACTTGGGACTGAAGCGCTCAACTCATCCCATGTAGAAACCGCCGTTCACGTTGAGCACGTGGCCGGTGATGTAACTGGCCATCGGTGAGGCGAGAAAGAGCGCGGCATCGACAATTTCACGCGCGTCACCGAGTCGACCGAGCGGGATTTGTTTCTCGAAATTTTCGGTCACTTCGTCGGGCATGCCTTTGCTCATCCCGACATCGATGAATCCGGGTGCAATCGCGTTCACGGTGATGTTCTGACGCGCAAGCTCGCGCGCCGAAACCTTAGTCAGGGCAATGATGGCGGCTTTGCTTGACGAATAATTCGCCTGACCGAAAAGCCCCATTTGTCCGCTGACTGACGACAAATTCACGATCCGCCCGCCATTTCGTAAAATCGACATTGCCTTTTGCGTCGCGATGAAGGTGCCGGTGAGATTTACACGAAGGATGCTTTCGAATTCTTCCAGCGACATTTTTTTGATCGTGCGATCGCGAATGATTCCGGAATTGTTAAAGAGGATGTCGAGCCCGCCATGTCGGTCTTGAATTTGTTTCATCATCGCCTCCACCTGCTCAGGCTGGGTTACGTCGCAATCGATCAGCAACGGATCCTTCAATTCTTTGGCGATCTTCTCCGCGTCGGCTTTGTTCTGGCCCTGCGGGTCCGTGAAATAATTGACCACGCAGGTGGCACCGCGTTTGCCGAAGGATTTGATCATTTCGGCGCCGATGCCGCGGGAACTGCCAGTCACGAGGACAACTTTACCGGTGAAATCGAGGTCGGACATTTTTAGACAGGATTAACAGGATTAACAGGATTTTGTGGATTTCCCAAACAGCTTTCTTATCTGATTTGCTTGTCATCTGGTTAATCCTGTAAATCCTGTCTAAATAAATGGCTTCGCCGATACGTATCCTTACCGCTGTCCCGATTTGTGACGGGCACGACAGCGCCATCAACACGATCAATCTCGAGTTTATCCGCCATGGGATCGAAGTCGTTTATCTTGGCTATCATCGATCTGTCGGCGACATCGTGCGTGCCGCGATCCAAGAGGACGTGCGCGCGATCGGCATTTCCAGCTACAACGGCGGGCATATCGAGTTCTTCGCGGAAGTTGTCGATCTTCTCCGCAGGAAAGGCGCGTCCGACATCAAAGTCTTCGGCGGCGGCGGCGGCACGATTACCCACGAAGACGCTGCAACAATGCGCCGAAAAGGGGTGGACGAAATCTTTTTCGCGGGAACGTCGCTCGATGAGATGGTTAAGTTTGTTCACCAACGTTATGGCAAACCGGGCGCGAAACGGGCGCGCGCGAAAACTTCGGACATCGAGCTTGCTCGCAAGCTGTCGGAAATCGAAGACACAAAGGGAAAACGGCCAACGCCCAACGCCCAACGCCCAATGTCGAAGTCAGAAACGCGCGTCATCGGATTTACGGGTCCAGGTGGGGCGGGCAAGACGACACTGATCGACGAGTTAGTACTGCGATTCCTGAACAAAGATCGACAATCGCGTGTCGCGATTCTATCGCACGATCCGAGCGTCATCGGCGAAGGCGCACTGCTGGGCGATCGCGCGACGATGATCAATTCGCAGAACGACCGCGTCTTCATGCGCAGTATGGCGACGCGCGGACAAGCCGGCGGACTTTCACCTGCGACGCAAGATTGTCTCGCGCTCCTGGCCGGCTCAGATTTCGATTATGTCATCATCGAAACGGTTGGCACGGGACAGGAAGCGATGCCGTTTCAGAAAAATAGAATTGTCGATCAAACTGTCCTGGTGATGAATCCGGATTACGGGAGCAGGTTACAATTGCAGAAAATCGTGATGCTCGATCTCGCGGACATCGTGGTCGTGAACAAAAGCGATTTGCAACGCGCGCGCACCGCGCACACGGAGATTGAGCAGCGGCTCGATCAAAATCGGCGCAGCCAGCGACTCGTCGACACCGTGGCAAAACGCCATCGCGACCCTGGCGTCGATAAGTTGTTCGGGTTAATTTCTGGCGGTAGGGACGCCGCGCTGCGGCGTCCGCGGACATCGCAGCGCGATGTCCCTAACAAAAAACGAAAAAAATTATGAGTAAGCTCGGACAGGTCGTTGAGTCGGTTGAGAAATATAATCAATTCGTACTCGCTCAGGTGAAACACGCCCGCACCGATCAAAAATTCGGACGTGATCTGGTTGGACGTTGGAACGACATCAAAGCAAAGATTCCGGTTACGCGCGCGCCAACTGGACTGCCGTTGCCGCGACTGGCTTTGCCCGAGATCGATGAACCGGGTGAAATCGCGCGCTATCTGTTGGGTGAAGGATTGCCCGGCGAATTTCCGTTTTTGAATGGCGCTTATCGGGAAATGTATCTCGAGCCCATTCGCGAGGTCGAAAGTTTCGAGAAGAACGGCGACACGAAGAAGAGCAAGTCCGAGAAGAAAATTCCACAGACGGAAGAGCCGACGCGCTTGTTTTCCGGCCTAATGCTGGCCGAAGACACCAATGAGCGTTTTCACTTTCTCACCGCGCACCAACGAACACATCGTCTGAGCACGGCGTTCGATGGTCCGACCCTTTATGGGATCGACAGCGACGCGGACGGTGTTTTCGGAAAAATCGGCGAGGGCGGCGTCGCGATCGACACAGTCGAGGACATGGTCAGGCTCTACGACGGGTTTGAGGTTGGTTCGCCAACCTTTTCCGCGTCGATGACGATCAGCGGACCGGCGCCAATCATCATGGCGATGTACATCGCGGCAGCGAAACGACGCTTCGGCCCAGGCGTTGTCCCGAAATTGCGCGGCACGATTCAGGCCGACATTTTTAAGGAAGTCCAGGCCCAGAACGAAACAATTTTCCCGATTGAACCGTCGCTGCGATTTCTTACCGACATGGTGGAGTTCACCACTCGCGAGATGCCGCGCTGGTATCCGATCTCGATCAGCGGTTATCACATCGGCGAAGCAGGCTCGACGCCGGTGCAACAAGCGGCT
>JBEEHZ010000275.1:0-4425 GCA_041167705.1 Verrucomicrobiota bacterium
GGCCTGCAGGACCGTGCGCGCCTGCTTCAGTAGTCGCGCCGTCGTTACGACGGCAATGCTCGCAAGCACATGTCAATTGGTAACACTCATGACGACCGCTCCACGCCCGGCTGAAAATTCCTCAGCCAGTTGAATGAACCCGGAATTCTGCGCGCGGATGTGGACGACAAACGCAGATTCGATCTGCACCGTTCCGTAAACTGCTGCAAACGCGGTGCCGCGGTGGGCGACCGCGACTTCGGCCACTGGCAGGAAGGAATAATAGGCCACCCCATAAACGAGGACGAGTAACCCCCCCGCGACCCACCATGCCCGCCTGGATTTCGGTACGTTCAAGGAGTGCAACTAATGCACATCTTCGGCGAATTGAAAATAACGTCCGGTCGCGCGGTCCCATTCCGCCAGCGCGACGTTCTGCAGATAGCTCGCCTCGAGCAGTCCGCTTTCGGTTTTTAAAAAACTGCCTTCGGCCAGCCGATACTCCAATTGCGAGGAGAGACCGCTCCCGAGGTTTTGTTGAACAGCGGTCGCCGTTTGGCCGGCCGTTTGGGTTCCGGCGGCAAATGATTCGTGTCGCGCCCGGATTCCGGCGAGGTCGTTGCGAATCCGCAACAGCTCCCGACCGACGTTTGCCTCCAGTTTGTGCAATTCAATTTCGTTGATTTCGCGCGCTTTGCGTTGCTTCAGCACTGCGCCGCCGACTTTGCCATTGTCGATCACCTGCCACGTGTATCCCGCGCCTTCGCGAATTTCCGAGCCCAGAAAATCCTGGGTCTTGCTGGTCGAACCTTCGCGATGAACTCCTGAGACCGGAATGTAATCACCGGTCACGCTCCCGGTGGCCGATGGATAATATCCCGCGGCGATGATCCGTTCGTCCTCATTCGCGGCGCGAACCAGGAGCCGCGCGAGCTTAATGTCGGTCCGGTGCTCCAACGCCGCGGCGGTTTCGCTGTTAAGATCGACATCCACCGGTGCGAACGACAATTCACCGTCCACATTCGGAAGCGTGGCCTTGGAATTGAGATCGAGCGCCATCAATTGCGCTAGCTGCAATTGCGCATCGGTGTAACTTCGCCGCGCGCCTTCCACCAGGGGATCCAGCTCCCGCGCTTCCACCGTCGCGGTCGTGAATGCGCTGCGGTCGACCAGCCCTGCCTGGTAGCGATCGCTTTGGCTGGCCACGTTTTCGTCCAGATGTCCGCGCTGCTTTTCGCGAACCGATTGGAGCTGGCGATTATAAATCGCCGAATAAAATGCGAGCCGGGCCGCGTGCAATTGTTCTTCCACGGCGAGATTCAGTTGTTGCTCCGCGATCAACACCTCGACATCTCCGCGCCGGAACGATGGCGGGATCGCGGCGTTAATAAGCGGTTGAGTGAGCGAGCCGCGGGCGAAGCCAAATATTTTGGTCGAATTTTCACCCGCGCGTTGTCCGCCCTGGACTCCGGCCGGCACACCCAGTTTCACATTTGGCCAGACAATCGAGCGAAGAACGAGCCGGCGGCCTGCGGCCTGTTCCAGATTCGCTTTCGCCTGCTGAATCGCCGGATTTTTTTCCAGGGTCGTGCTCAGAACTCCGTCGAGCGTGATCGCATCGCCCGCGTGTGCAAACCAAACGATCGCCATTCCGAGAAGCAGTCGTGTCACTCTAGCTGCATTTTTCGCAGAGCGAGGTGGATCGGCCGCTCCGCGGGCGATGCTAATAAACGCGGCTGCGCCGCCTGATTTTAACATCGAGGTCCGAGCCGGACTGGCGTTAGCGACTGCTCGATCCACCTGTGCGCGGAGTTTCATCGCGTCGTAAGTTTTGCTGGAGGCTGCGCCATATCGACCGCCTGTTTTTCGTGGCTCTTCTTCAAGCGGTTGGAAGCGAAGTTGAGCGTTTCGGGAGGACTGCCACACGCGCGCGCGAGTCGTGCCAGCGCAACATTGTTCAGGTAGATCGCGCTCAGTCGCGTTGTCCGTGTCCGTGTTACATCGTTCGCGGCTTGCAAAATATCGAGCTGTGTTCCCAGACCGGCGGCCAGATTTGTTTTCGCAATCTCAAGAGATTCGTCGGCCGTCTGCACGCTTTTCGTTTCCGATTCCATCACGCTATCGGCTTGTTCGAGATCGAGAAACGCGCTCCGGACTTCAGAGGCAACTCCGCGTCGCGCAGCTTCGAGCGCCGCCACCGCCGCGTCGCGACGTGCACGGGTCGCCTGCATTCGTCCTTTGGTGGCAAACCCGTCGAAAATGTGCCAGGTCCCGTTCACGCCCACGAGATAACCGTGATTGAATTCAGGACCGACTAATGGGTCGCGCTCATTATAAACCTCGTAGCCGGAAAAAGCCTGAACGTGCGGACGTAGCTCGCTTTGGTCGATCAGATATTGTCGGTTTTCAATCTCGACGTCTTTTTGGCGCGCCTTGATTTCGGCGCGATTGGCATCGGCCCGACCGAGACATTCGTTCAGGTCGGGATGAAGCGCGGCGTATTGCAACTGCCCCGCCACTTCGAAACGCGGCTCGTCGGGATTTGATCGAAAATCGAGTCCGAAGAGTTCGCCCAGTTGCAGATACGAATTTTGCAGCAGCGTTTTGGCATTGGCCAGCTCCGGTTGCTCGTTGGCCAGCGCCACTTGGGCGCGGCGCACATTCAGCGTCCCGACAATTCCGGCGCGCAATCGTTCCTCCTGCGTTTTCAATTCGCCGCCGAGCACGCGCACCGAATTTTCGCGAACCTTCACCTTGGCCCGATTTAAGAGGAGGTCGTAAAAGGCGACCCGCACGTCCATCGCCACTTTGTTGCGCACTTCTTCAAGCGCGCACTGTTGCTTTTCGACCGTCAGCTGGGCAATGGCCACCTGATTGGAAACGGCGCCGCCCGTGTAAAGATTTTCCAAAACCCGCACCGAGGCGTTGTAATCTTCGGGTCGAAGGTTGGTTGAATTTTGGGTTTCGCGCTTGTCCGCGAACCCCGACGAAATCACCGATGGCAAATAACCCGAGCGCGCTTCGATTAATCCGCCTCGGGCCGCTTCCACCTTCTTGCGGGCGATAATGATCTCCGGATTCTGGGCATCGGCCAGGGCGACTCCTTGCTCGATCTCATAATTGGGGGGCTCGGCCCGCGCGCCCGTCCAGGATCCCCCGGCGAGCAAGGCGACAAGCACGATCGATATCCGGCTGGCTGGGCGTGGTTTCGGCATCCTCGAAAATGCTTGCATGCTAGCTTCAGCTGCGCCACTTTTCACGCTCAAATCGGTCGAGGGTTTCGCCTCGGACGAGACCTGACCTTGCCGTGGCCGCCTTAATCTTAATGCTTTCAAACCTACTCCATTGTATCTTGCCCTAAGCCTAGCGCTGAAGGTAGGATTTCTTTTGTCTCATGAGAAAAATTCGTATCGCCATCGTCGGTGTCGGCAATTGCGCCAGTTCCCTGGTTCAGGGGATCAATTTTTACCGTAGCTCCTCGACCAACGGGACCGCCGTCGGCCTGATGCACAAGCAAATCGGCTCCTACCGCCCCGCCGACATTGAGGTCGTCGCCGCCTTCGATATCGACCGCCGCAAAGTCGGGCTCGACGTCAGCAAAGCCATCTTTTCGCCCCCTAATTGCACCAAGGTCTTTTGCGAGAAAGTTAATCTCACCGGCGCGATCGTGAAAATGGGCTGCGTCTTCGACAGTTTCGCGCCGCACATGGCCGAACAGGACCCGCTCCGCACTTTTTTGCCGTTGGAAAAAGAATCCACCCGCGAACAAATCATTTCCGAGCTGAAAGACTCCGCCCCCGAGATCATGGTCAATTATCTTCCGGTCGGCTCCGAAGAAGCCACCCGGTTCTACGCCAGCTGCGCGCTTGAAGCCGGCGTCGCTTTTGTGAACAACATTCCCGTCTTCATCGCCAGCGATCCGGTTTGGGCGAAACGTTTTGCCGACAAAAACCTGCCCATTATCGGGGACGACATTAAAGCGCAGCTGGGCGCGACCATATTTCACCGCACCATCGTCGATCTTTTCCGGAAGCGTGGCGTGAAAGTCGAGCGCACTTACCAACTCAACACCGGGGGCAACACCGATTTTCTTAACATGCTCAGCCGGGTCCGGCTCTCGTCCAAGAAAACGTCCAAGACCGAAGCGGTCCAATCGGTCATGGGCGAACGACTCGCCGACGAAAATATTCACATCGGCCCGAGCGATTACGTTCCGTGGCAGCTCGACAACAAAATCGCGTTCATCCGCGTCGAGGGCCGCCTCTTTGGCGACGTCCCGATGGAGATCGACGTGAAGCTTTCGGTGGAAGATTCGCCGAACTCCGCCGGCATCGCGATCGACGCCATCCGCTGTTGCAAACTCGCGCTCGATCGCGGGATCGGCGGCGTCCTCAATTCGCCCTCCGCGTTTTTCTCCAAGCATCCGCCTGTTCAGATGACCGACGA
>JBEEHZ010000276.1:0-7235 GCA_041167705.1 Verrucomicrobiota bacterium
ACATCGGCGGAGTCGCCTTTCGTCTTCGGGGGCTGTGTTTGGGCAATGCGTTCGTACTCCAATTTCGGATAATGGCCGAAATTGACGAGCAGACCCAATTCAAATCCAGCGGCGTGCAAATAATTCAGCAGCTGCGCGCGATGTTCGTCGAGAAGATGGGGCAGGGCTTTTAGTTCGACGATGATCTTTTCGAAGCAGACGAAGTCGGGCTGGTATGTTTGAAGAAGGGTACGGCCACGGTAGCTGAGCGTTAGCGCTGGTTTCGAAATCGCGGGAATCCGCTGGTACTCGAATTCAATCGTTAGGCATTCATGATAGACCGGTTCGAGAAAGCCGCATCCTTTCTCATTATAGACTTCAAAGCACGCCCCGACGATCGCGTAACTTTCGTTTTTATAAATGATCTCTGTCATTCGTGTTAATTAGCGTAATTCGCGGGCCTAAAACTTCAGAGTGCTGATGTCTTCCACATTCGTCGTCTGCCTCAGGCGGAAGAGCGCGACCACGATCGCAAGTCCCACGGCGACTTCGGCCGCGGCCACGGTGATGATGAAGAATACAAAAACCTGCGCGTTGTAATTCGGCACGCCGCTTGGATCGACGCGGAAACGCGAGAATGCGACCAAGGACAAATTGGCGGCGTTCAACATCAATTCGAGGGCCATTAAAATGATGATGATGTTGCGTCGCAGCATCACGCCGGCGAACCCAATCGCGAACAAAATACCGCTGACTATGAGATAATCGCCAAGCGTGATCATGTCAGTTTTGCGACCCGCCAATCACGCCAATAGTCGCAAATAAATTAGGGAAAACTCTCGGAGAAAAATGGCTTCTATTATTCATTTGCGTTAATTCGCGTCATTCGCGGGCCAAATTTCTATTTTAGTTCCCGTCGGCTCAACATCACCACGCCGATGGTCGCCACTAAAATGACGATGCCAATGATTTGAAAAGGCAGATTGAAGTTTCCGAAAAGCAAAAGCCCAATCCGGTGGACATCGTCTGATGTCGATCCTTCGACTCCGCTCAGGACATGCCTTGCCAACGGCGGAAAAGATCGCTTGGCGGCCTGAAAATTACCGACGACCGAAAAAATTTGGACGATGAACGCGAACGCAACTGCCACGCCCCCTGCCGACGCGACCCAGTTAATTTTTCTCAATTCCTCAGCGCGTAAATCGAGCAGCATGATGATGAAAAGAAACAACACCATGATTGCGCCAGCATAAACGAGCACTTGTATGATCCCGATGAAAAACGCATCGAGTGAAATAAACAGTGCCGCCAGCGCCAAAAACGAGACGACCAGACTGAGCGCGCTTGCGACCGGATTGCGGTTGATGATGACGGCCGCGCCGAAGACCAGCATCATCAAAGCGAAAATCCAAAAGAGGAAGGGCGACATTAGACAAATCTGAAATCTGAAATCTGAAATCTGAAATTGGATTTCATTTCTTCTCGTTCCATTTCAAAACGACTCCGTGCATCACGCCGCCGATCTCGAGCAGTTTGTCTTTGTGATGCATCATGTCTTCGCGGGTGAATCCGGTAATGGCGTAATCTTTCCGCAAATAAATGGCCTGCTCGGGGCAGACCTCCTCGCACATCCCGCAAAAAATGCAGCGCACCATGTCGATATCGAATTCCTCGGGATACTTTTCGACTTTGGCAAAACGATCGTTCTTTGAAATCTCGCCCGGAATAATTTTGATCGCGCGAGGCGGGCAAATGAATTCACAAAGCTGACAGGCTACGCACCGGACGCGACCGTCGGTATCGCGCACGAGCGCAGGCGCGCCGCGATAATGCTCCGGCAGATTCGCGTCCCATTTTTCCTCCGGATATTCCATCGTCACTTTTGTCCGGCGAAAAATCATGTTCTTGAAATGTTTCAAGGTAATCAACAAGCCGGCCGCGATCGCGGGGAGATACATTCGCTCGCGCCAATTCAGATTCGGTCGTGGAACGGTGATCGCCATAATTCAGAATTGTCCGCCAAACACGCTAAACGACGCGAAAGATTTGATGAATTCGATTCTCATTGTTTTGGCGTCATTTGGCGTGTTTAGCGGATGAAAGCCAAGATTGCTGCGACGATGAAGATATTAACGAGCGCAATTTCGAAGAAAAAGAGCCAGCCGAGTCGCATCAACTGGTCCCAGCGAAAGCGCGGCAGCGTCCAGCGCACCCACATCATGAACAAAATCAGAGCGGCGACTTTGGCGAAGAAAACCGCGATGTTGATCAAACCGAAGATCCAGCCGTGCGATCCATCAGGAATTCCGGGAAAATGCCAGCCGCCCAGGAATAATGTGACCACAATTGCACAGCCGCTAATCATCGCTGCATACTCGCCGAGAAAAAAGAGCGCGAACTTCATCGAGGAATATTCAGTGTGATAACCGCCGGCCAATTCCTGCTCGGCCTCGGGCAAATCGAACGGAAGGCGATTCGTCTCAGCGAAGACCGCGATCATGAACACGACGAAAGAGACGATCATCGGAATTGCGAGCAGCCATTTCCCAAGATTCGTCCAATCGCCGATAAACGGCGCGATTAACCAACCGTGATCGATTTGATATTGGACGACACTGGTCAGGCGAAGATTTCCAACGAGCAGGAAAACCGGAATGACAGCCAGACCGAGCGAAAGTTCGTAGGAAATCATTTGCGAGCTCGAGCGCACGCCGCCGAGAAAAGGATATTTGGAATTGGAGGCCCAACCGCCGAGAACGATTCCGTAAACGCCTAACGAGGCGATCGCGAAGACGTAAAGGATTCCGACGTTGATGTCGGCGATGACCATTGGCACGCCGAATAACGTGCTGCCAAATGGAACGACCGCGATTGTCATGATCGCGGGAATCATCGCGAGGCACGGCGCCAGCCAGTAATAAAACGTGTTCACGGTCGCCGGCGTGAAATCTTCCTTCAGCAAAAACTTGGCGGCATCGGCGATTGGTTGAAAAAGGCCGGCCGGGCCGACGCGATTCGGTCCGAGACGATCTTGAATGAGGGCGCTGACGCGGCGCTCAGCGTAAACCGCGTAGGAAACCATCGGCAAAATCACAATGAAAATCATGCCGATGATTTTCAGGAGCGAAGTGCCGATAAAAAAATAATCCATTGTCGATCTTGGGTTATCGGCTGGCTGGGTGCGCTTTTTCCGCTTGCTCGATGTCCTTTGCCTGGGGTTCGATCAGCGGCCGCGGCCACTCGTCCAACTTCGTTACCTTCACACCGAGATCGCCGATCTTGCTCAAAGTAAGACCGTCAAATTCCGGAACCTCCGCGCTCATTTGCCGGAACACATCTTCGATCGTGTAAATTCCATTGCTACCACCGAATGCCTGGAGCAAGTCGCGCAAAATTTCCCAGTCGTCGCGCGCGTTTCCGGGTGGTCGCACCGCACGATTCAACCGTTGCAGTCGGCCCTTGCCGTTAATCATCGAGCCGCGTTTCTCAGCGAACCCTGAAGCCGGCAGGAGAACTGTCGCGTGTTGGTTCCCGGCGTTCGACAAAATATCAACCGCAACGAGCGCGGGCATGTTGGTTAATTGTTCTGCTGAGAGCCCGAAGTCATTTGGATTTTCGCCGAGGACGAGCAGCGCTCTGATCTCTCCCGATTTCGCTGCTTGGGTGACCGCGGAAAGTTTCGCACCTGGTTCTTCGTCCAACCTCAAAATCAAACGCGCACCAGCCGTGTTCGGATTTCGATCTTCACTCAGCAGGATGTCGTCGCCGTCGCCGCGGCGCGGCACGATGTCGATGTAATTAGCGCCGAGCAGGTCCGCGATCTTGCGCACGAGCCAAAGTTCTTCATTGGTCATCCGGCCGGATGCGATGATCGCGATGTTTGCGCCGCTGAATTGTCTGAGCTGGAGGGCCGCTTGTGCGATCGCATTCTTCCAATCGCTCGGCACGAGTTCTTTTCCGTTGGAAATCTGCGGCTCGATCAATCGGTTCTCGGCTTCGAGGAATTTAAAGTTGAGCCGGCCGTAGTCACACATCCAGCAGGAATTTACGTGATCGTTCTCGCGCGGTGTTTGCCGATAGACAATGTCCTCGCGCGTGCCGATGAGTGTGTTGCAACCGGTCGCGCAACTGGTGCAAATGCTTTTCGTCTCCTTTAAAAACCAAACCCGCATCTTGAAGCGGAAGTCCGTGGAAGTAAGTGCGCCGACCGGACAAAGATCGACCGTGTTGAGCGAGTAATTATTTTCAAGAAGTCTGCCGGGGTGCGCGGTCAGCACGGTGTGACTGCCGCGATCGACAAATCCGAGCACATCGTCCTTGGCAATTTCGGTGCAAAAGCGAACGCAACGCGAACAAAGAATGCAGCGCTCATCATCGAGCGTAACGCGCGGACCAAGCTGCACCGCTTTCGGTTTTTTGACTTTGTTTTCGAGAAAGCGCGAGCCCATTGCTCCATACTCGACGCTGAATTCCTGCAGCTCGCATTCGCCCGCTTGGTCGCAGATCGGGCAATCGAGTGGGTGATTGATGAGCAGAAATTCCATCACACCTTTGCGACATTCTTCGACCAGCTGCGAACTGGTGCGGACACCCATCCCTTCGGCGACATCCTGGGCGCAACAAATTTGCGGACGCGGCATCCAGTTGATGATCGGTTTGCCGTCGGCGCCGAGCTCCGGTTTGCGATCGGGACCCATCCGCGGCATTCCCATCTCGATCAAACACATCCGGCAATTACCGGGTGAGCTGAGTTTTTTGTGATAACAATAGCGCGGCACATAAACGCCGGCCTGCGCGCAAGCTTCAATCACGCGGGTGCCCTTCGGAAATTGATGCCACACGCCGTCGATCTGGACGTTGAACAGTGGGATAGCTGGATCGTTGTTCTTGCTCATGCTCTTACTCTTGCTCGTAAATCCGTCGAAGGATCGGATTCTTCACGCACCATCGGAGTTCCAGACTCGAATTCATAGCCGAGGCGTTTCAGTAGCCCCATAAGCATATTCACGATTTGAACCAGTTGCTCTTTCGCCGGCGCAATCCGCTCAGCAGTTGTCAGTTTACGCGACACCAAAACGTCAAGGCTGGCTGCTGATTCGACGGCTGACCCTCGCGCCGTATCGAAAAATCGGGCGCGATCTTTTCGGTAAAACTTGCCATTACCTTCCGCGATGTTTAGCGAGATGCTTGTTGCTGCACGATCTAGTTGATCCTTTGCTGCGGCTCTTGCTTCGACTGTTGCCAAGAATTCGCCAACCCAATCGTTAAACTGAAGCGACACCTGGTAAACGTTGAGCTTTTCGTGATCAAAGTAGGTTTTCACTTTTTCAGTTGAGTAAGAGCATGAGCATGAGCATGAAAGTTCAGATCACGGCATCGGCGCCGGCTTTTTCCCAACCGGGATCGTGGGCGAGGGGACTGGTTGGGATTGTTTCGCGCTCGATTAATTCTCGAGACGTGTCTTCGGGTGGCAGCGGCGGTGGGAGTGATTTGCGGGCGTAAGCAGCAAATTCCTCCGGAAATTTTTCGACGAAGCTTTGGGTCGGCCATGCGCACGCCTCGCCGAACGCGCAAATGGTTCGGCCGGCGATATTGTCACCTATTGTCTTCAGCGTGCGCGGATCTTCCGTCACCCCGCCGCCGCTGAGCATTCGCTCCGTAATTTTTTTCATCCAAAGCGAACCTTCGCGGCACGGCGTGCATTGGCCACACGATTCGTGGGCGTAAAATTCGTTGATGTTGTTGAGCACCCAGACCATGTCGCGCGAATCGTCGAGCACGATCACGCCGCCGGAGCCGGCCATTGATCCGGCCGCGGCGAGCGAATCGAAATCCATCGGCAGCTCATCGATCGATATCTCGACGTCCATTGTCGATCCATCCGGCTGTTTCTGTTTGATTTTGAATCGCTCATCCGCGCGTAAAACTTTGGCCGAGCTGCCGCCGGGAATTATCGCCTTCAATCGGCGGCCCCATTTCACACCGCCGGCCATATCGTAGATCAGTTGGCCCATTGTCACTTTGCCGACTTCAATCTCGAAATAACCGGGGCGTTCGACGTCGCCACTCACGCAAACGATTCGTGTGCCGGTGTTGTTCGGTCGTCCAAGCTGTGCGTATTTCGCGCCGCCCATCGCGATGATGTGTTTCACCGCGCACAGCGTTTCGACGTTGTTCACGATTGTCGGGCACATGTAGAGCCCGAGGACGGCCGGAAAATAAGGCGGCTTGATCCGCGGATACGCGCGTTTGCCTTCGAGCGACTCGATCAGCCCTGTTTCTTCGCCGCAAATGTAAGCACCGGCCCCGCGATGAATGTGAACATAGACATCGAACCCGGAGCCGAGAATGTTTTTGCCGAGAAACTTGTGCTTGCGAGCTTCTTCGATTGCGCGCTCGAGGATCTTGGCCCCTTCGGGGAATTCGCCTCTTATATATATGTACGCCGTCTGGGCATTGAGGGCGAAACAGGAGATGGCGATGCCTTCCAGTAACTGATGCGGGTCCTCATGGAGGATGTAGCGGTCCTTGAAGGTGCCCGGCTCGGATTCGTCCGCGTTGCAAATCAGATAGACCGGCTTCTTCTCGTCGGGTTTGATAAAACTCCATTTCACGCCGCAGGGAAATCCCGCGCCGCCGCGGCCGCGCAAACCGGACGTTTTCACTTCGTTCACGATGTCGGAGCGCGACATCTTGACGGCTTTGCGCAAATCTTCGTAGCCGCCGTCATCCAAATAGGTCTTGATGTCGGTCTTCCAATTCTTTCGTCCGATATTTTTGAAAATGAGCCGCTGCTCGAGTGGATGCGGCGGATACACGGCCCATTTGATTGGAGGTTGCGATAAGATCGACATCGCGTTGTCGGGTTGCACATTTTCGTGCAGATCGTCATTGATCATGCAAACCGGTCCGGTGCCGCAGCTGGCCAGACATTCGACAAATTCGATGCTGTAATTCCCGTCGGGGCTCACCGAAGTCGGCGTGTGTCCCGCGTCTGCGGGACCGACTTTCCGTTGAATCCCAGTCGCCGCGCAGAAATTCTCCATCACTTGATAGCTTCCAGCCATCGCGCAACTGAGCGTGCGGCACACGCGGATGTGCGTTTTGCCGGCGCGTTTCTCGCGCAGCATCGGATAAAACGTGACCAGCTCGAAAATGTTGATCGGTTGGAGGCCGAGCTTGGCCGCGATCCAAGTCACGGCTTCATCGTTGACGAAATCAAAATGCTCCTGCCACAGATGGAGCAACGGAAGCGC
>JBEEHZ010000277.1:0-3423 GCA_041167705.1 Verrucomicrobiota bacterium
AAAAATCCGCGCTCGACCAACGCCTGATCAACTCGCGCCTTTTTTTTCATTGAAGGTCGCTTACTCAATGGCTTGCTGTTCCTTGATTAGTTTATCGACTGCGGCCACGTCCTCGGCCGATGCGCGACGTCGTTGGTACTTCCGGAAGACGACGTCCTTGAGAGCCAGCAGATCCTCCAGCAGCGGAACATCGTAGTAAGTCCACTCGGTATCGTCTTTCGATTTGGCTTGGAGTCGCCAAACGCCTCCAAACTTGGTCGCGCGGACTTCGCGCTTTCGCCCATCTTCATCTTTCTCGGTCCATATGTGTTGACTCGGCATCGCTGGAAAACCTTACATTAGCAGCCTTGAAGGACGCAGCCAGACTCCTGGTCTATTTGCTCGCGACGGTTCTTGTCGGCGCGTTGCTGGCGCCTTGTCTTTTTTGGGCCGCTCAGTCCCTGGTTGCCCACGGCTTCCTAAGTTTTCTTGCGCGATACGGCTTCGAAACATTTTTTCATCGCGCGCTGCTCGTCGCCGCCGTGATCTTGCTTTGGCCACTCATTCGATCGCTCGAAGTCCGGAGCTTGAGTGATTTGCACCTTTCTCGAAATGCGCATCGATGGCGAGATCTGTCCGCAGGCTTCGTCCTCTCGGCCACTCCCCTGCTCTGCTGCGGCGCGATCTTGCTTGCGTCGCCAATTTTTTCCCTCCGCGGCACAATCGACTGGCCCGGCTTCGCAAAAGTGATCCCGGCTGCGCTCGCCGTCCCTCTGATCGAAGAAATGTTTTTCCGCGGACTCCTTCTCGGCATTCTTCTGAAAACCGGACGCAGGTATATGTCGATCTTCGTGACGTCGGCGTTGTATTCCATCGTCCATTTCTTGAAAGCGCCCGAACGAACATCGCCAACCGTGACCTGGATCTCCGGCTTCAATTCAATCGCTCATGCCTTTGTTCAATTTACCGACCCGCTCCTGGTCGCGGCGGGGTTCACCACTTTATTTCTGATCGGTTGGATTTTGGCCGACGCGCGGTTACAGACTCGCTCGCTCTGGTTGCCGATCGGGTTGCATGCCGGCTGGATTTTCACGAGCGGCGCATTCAACAAAATTGCGTGGCGCCAGTTAACCTTGCTGCCGTGGCTTGGGAAAAGTCTGTTGATCGGAATCGTGCCGCTCGGAGTCGCGTGCTTGACGTGGCTAATAATGCGCGGCTGGTTGAAATATGTCGACGCTCGCAAGGCCTAGCTTTTTTCGCGGAATCGCGTCGCTGCTCTATCCGCCGTCATGCACCATTTGCACGGCGTCAGTCGACTTGGGCGAATATCTTTGCGGCGAGTGCGAAGCGAAGGTGTCGCGGATCGTGCCGCCGTTTTGCATGAAATGCTCCGAGCCATTTGATGGCGCAATCACGACTACTTTCTCATGCGCCAACTGCGCCCATCGCGCCCTCCATTTCGACGCCGCAGTTTCCGCTTATCGAAGCCGCGGAATCGTCCGCCACGTGATCCTCAATTTTAAATACGGTCGGCAAATTCATCTTCGCCATTTGGTCGCGCGCTGGCTGGTGGCCGCGCTCGACGACGAACGTCTCCGCCAACGCAACTTCGATGCGATTGTTCCCGTCCCGCTGCATCCGGCGAAACAGCGCGAGCGTGGGTTTAATCAAGCAGCGCTGCTGGCGGAATGGTTGGGCACGCATCTGGCACTGCCCGTACGCCCGGTCCTTCAACGCGTTCGTTTTACTACAACTCAGACCGCATTTGACCGGGCCGAGCGCATGCAAAATTTGCGCAATGCATTCCGTTTACGAAAAAACGGAGACGTGCGAAAGTTACGGGTGCTCCTGATTGATGACGTCTTAACTACCGGCTCCACCTTGAGCGAATGCGCGCGGGTCTTGAAAGAAGCCGGCGCGCAATCGGTCGATGCCGCGACGGCCGCCCGCGCCTGATTACCATGGCCATCTTCAAAAAACCGACACTCAAAACCCAGCCGCGCAAGAAGCGCGACATCCCGCAGGGATTGTTTCAAAAGTGCCCGGGCTGCAATGAAGTGATCCACGAAATCGAGCTGAATGAAAATCTGCGTGTTTGTCCGCGCTGCGATTACCACTTCGCGCTTTCGGCCAAGGACAGGATTGGCAACCTGCTTGATACCCAGACGTTCGTCGAGATGGACGCGGACCTGAAATCGATCGACACACTCCGTTTTCAAGGAATGGCCAGCTACAAGGATCGGCTCAAAAATTATCAGGAGCGCACCGGATTGACCGACGCTGTGATCAGCGGCCACGGAATGATCGACGGTTATAAGGTCGCACTTGCAGTGATGGATTTTGGATTTCTCGCCGCCACCATGGGCTCGGTTGTTGGCGAACGCATCACCCGCGTGATTGAATACGGCACCGACGAAGGCGCCGCCGTCGTCATCGTTTCCGCTTCCGGCGGCGCACGCATGTACGAAGGCATGCTCAGTTTAATGCAAATGGCCAAGACCAGCGGCGCGCTGGCGCGTCATGCGGATAAACGACTTCCTTACATTTCCGTGCTCACGAATCCCACCACCGCCGGCGTAATGGCCAGCTTTGCCTCGTTAGGCGACGTCATTATTGCGGAGCCGAAAAGCATGATCGGATTTGCCGGACCGCGCGTCATCAAGGAAACGACCCACCAGGATTTGCCGAAAGGATTTCAGACTGCGGAATTTCTCGAGGAACACGGTTTGATCGACATGATCGTGCATCGCAAAAAAATGCGCGATACGATCAGCCATTTGCTCAGCTATTTCTCTTCCGCGTCGTGAATGTGGTCCCGCCAAGGCGGGAAGCGCCGCGACCATTCTCATATAAAGAGGCGCTCGCCTGGCTTTACAGCCTTCAGCGCTTCGGGATCAAACTCGGCCTGGAAAATATCCAGCGTCTGATCGCCGAGTTACATGTCGATCTCGGTAACGCGCCCGTCATTCACGTCGCCGGCACCAACGGCAAAGGCTCGGTCTGTGCCATGATCGATTCGATCTGTCGCGCCCAAAAATATCGGACCGGCCTTTTCGTCTCCCCTCACCTTGTCACTTTTCGCGAACGCATTCGCATAAACGGCGAGATGATTTCCGAAAACGAAGTCGCGGGCGGCCTGAGCAATATTCGAAAGCTCGTCGCCGATTGGGAGCCACACCCGACCTTCTTCGAAATCGCGACCGCGCTCGCCTTGAAACATTTCGCCGAAGCAAAGATCGATATCGTCATTCTGGAAACGGGTCTCGGCGGCCGGCTCGACGCCACGAACGCGGTTCAATCGAACGCCGCCGTGATCACGCCGATCGCTCTCGACCATCAGGAATGGCTCGGCGATTCACTTGCGAAGATTGCGAGCGAGAAAGCTGGGATTATTAAGCCGCGAACGCCCGTTGTCTCGGCGCCCCAACTTCCGGAGGCAGAGAA
>JBEEHZ010000278.1:0-3118 GCA_041167705.1 Verrucomicrobiota bacterium
ACGCAACCAAGTGCGCAATTCTCTCGTCGTCGCCGAGATTGCGCTCGCCCTTGTTCTGCTCGTCGGCGCCGGACTTTTGCTCAAGAGCTACGCGCGGGTGCAAAACATCGATCCGGGGTTCGATCGACGTAACGTGCTCACTGCTGAGATCGATCTCCCTGACACGAAATATCCGCCGCGCGCAAGTTCTGAGTACAACCATGGCCAAGCGATCACAAATTTCTGGAGCGAAGTGTTGCGTCGCGTTCGGCAATTGCCCGGAGTCGAGGCCGCAGGCGGCACGATCGTTCTCCCGCTGAGCGGTTCGAACACCGATTCCTCTTTTGCAATTGAAGGTCGATCGATGGGAAGAAAGGAACCAACGCCGGACGAGGAACTTCGCACCATCACGCCGGATTATTTCCGAGTTATTAAGACGCCGCTGCTGCGCGGACGTTTCTTCGGCGAAAGCGACAACACCGACGCTCCTGGGGTGGTGATCATTAACGATGCGCTCGCAAAAAAATATTGGCCGAACGAGGACGCGCTCGGGAAGCGGATCACGTTTAGCGATCCGCGCAAACCGGATCCGAAGTGGCTGACGATTGTTGGTATCGTTCGAAGCATCAGACACCGCGGGCTCGATCTCGATCCGCAACCTGAGTACTACCTTCCGCTTGCCCAAGACCCGGAACGCACCATGGTTCTGACCGTGCGGAGCGCGCAGGATCCGCGCAGTCTCACCTCCGCCATTCGTCGCGAAATCCAATCGATTGATCCTGATCAACCGATGGCAAACGTTCGCACGCTAGAGGCGGTCACCGCCGATTCAGTGGCACCGCGGCGAATGTCGATGGTGTTGCTGGGTGCGTTTGCCGGGATTGCCTTGTTGCTCGCGGGTGTCGGAATTTACGGAGTCATTTCGTATCTGGTGGTGCAGCGCACTCACGAAATTGGTGTGCGCATGGCGCTGGGCGCGCAACGGCGAGATGTTTTGCAACTTGTCGTGGGGCACGCGCTCAAGCTTGTCGGAATCGGGACGGTCATCGGATTGATTCTCGCTCTCCTTTCGACCCGAACGCTTTCGGCCCTGCTCTACAATGTCGGCGCGTTTGATGCGACGACCTTTGTTTTTGTGACCATCGCGCTCGCCGCCGTCGCCTTGCTCGCCAGTTACATTCCCGCACTTCGCGCAACCCGCGCCGATCCGATGATCGCGCTTAGCCACAACGTATGATTCAAGATTTCAAATTTGCATTCCGGCAGTTGTTCAAGGCGCCAGCGTTTACGATTGCAGCGGTAACCGTGCTCGCGCTCGGGATCGGCGTGAATACCGCCGTATTCACGCTGGTGAACACGCTTTTCTTCGCCCCGCCTGCTTACGCCAAGCCGCACGAGATGGCGCAGCTCTTTTCTCAAGACAAGAAGGATCCGAAAAAATTCCGCGGATTTTCTTATCCCACTTATCTCGACATTCGCGAGCAGAACACCGTCTTCAGTGACGTTATGGGTTTCAACCTCGCGTTTATCGGCCTCGGTCAGAAAGGCGATACGCGGCGTGCGTTCAGTGCCGTTATTACCTCGAACTATTTCTCCGTGCTCGGCGTTCCGTTGGCGCGAGGCCGTGCATTTTTGCCGGAAGAGGAAACGCCCGGCCGCAACGCGCCAGTCGCGATTGTTAGTTACCATTACTGGCAGAAGCACGATCTCGATCCAAGCGTGCTCGGCTCGCAGTTACTAATCAACGGCCGCTCGTTCACGATCGTCGGAATCACGCCGAAGGGTTTTGTGGGCACGATGCAAATTCTTTCGCCGGAAGTTTGGCTGCCGATGGGTGTTTACGATCAGGTCGCCAACGATTTTGGATCGGACAATAAGACCACGATTAACGATCGAAAGGGAACAGACGTGCGGATCATGGGCCGTCTTAAACCCGGGATGACGGCGGCCGCGGCCAAACCTGCGTTCGAAGGGCTCGCGGCCAATTTGGAAAAAGCCTACCCGGTCGAGCAAAAGGATCAGACCTTCCTAGCGGCGCCGGTGTCGCGTAATTCGGTAAGCAACAATCCGACGGCCGAGAGCGGGATAAAAATTATCGCGCCATTGTTGCTCGGGATGGCGGTTGTGGTGCTGCTGGTGGCATGTCTTAATCTTGCAAACATGCTGCTCGCGCGCGGGACCGCGCGCCGCAAAGAAATCGCGATCCGTCTCGCGCTCGGCGGCAGCCGTTGGCGTATCGTGCGTCAGCTTCTCACCGAAGGCTTTGCGCTGGCGGTGCTCGGCGGCGTGGGTGGGCTCATTCTTGGACTCTGGTCGTCTGACTTGCTGGTTGGCTCAATGCGCAAGCTGATGCCGCTCGACATTGTGTGGTTGACCGGACCGAACCCCGCAATCTTGGCGGCGACGTTTGGATTTTGTCTGCTCGGCACGCTCATGTTCGCGCTCGGGCCAGCCTTGAAAATTTCACGCAGCGCGGTGGTGATGGATTTGAAAGAGCACGCCGGGGAAGATGTGGTGCGCCGTCGCTGGAAATTTTTGCCGCGCAATCCGCTCGTTGTCGTGCAAATCGCGTTCTCGCTCGCGCTCATTACCGCTGCTGCCTTGTTTATTCGCGGCGCAGGCAAAGCCGCGTCGGTTGATACCGGATTAAAACCGGGCGCAAGCTACATTCTGGAGGTCGATGCGAGTCTGGCCGGTTATGAACCGAAGCGCGCGCAGGAACTTTATCGCAACTTGAGCGAGAAGCTGGCGGCGCTGCCGGGCGTGGAGCACGCGAGCATCACTTCAATCGTTCCGTTCGGAATGTTTGAGTTAAGTAGAAAAGTCCAACGTGCCGGCCTTCGTCTCGCTCCCGACGCCAGACCCGTGACCGCCGCCGAAGGCCTCGCTTTTGACGTGCCATGGAACAGCGTGGGCGCGAATTATTTTTCAACAGTTGGATTGCCAGTGGTTCGAGGTCGCGCGTTCACCGAGGCGGAGGCGACCCAGCCCGGTCCGAAAGTCGCAATTATTGACGAAGTTCTGGCAAAGAAACTCTGGCCGGATGGTGATGCGCTCGGACAACGCATCCAATATGCAAATCCAAACGCGCCGTCGGCCCAGGATGGCGGCGGCGGCCACGTCGGAAGGAGCGCTGACT
>JBEEHZ010000279.1:0-2891 GCA_041167705.1 Verrucomicrobiota bacterium
TGCATCTCGGTTTTTACTTCATCGCGAAATTGCCGGATCGGATGATGCAGGCCGGCGGTGAATTTGATTGGGATATGGTGCTTTGTTGAAGCAAGGATTGCTCGCGCGATCTGCACCGAGTTCGGAAAGGAATCCACTGTCACGCCGCCAGTGCGCAGTTTGTAGCCGAACGCCGGCTGTTTCGCGCGCGCGAGCAAAGCAATCGTTTGCTCTGCCGATTCGGCCGGTGTTTCCCAGAAAGTTTGCAACTTCAAATCACCGAGCAATCCGGCCGCCTCATTCAGTTTCGCAAGATCGACATCTGCAGGAGCGAGCATTTCGAGCTGAACGACGGACACAAGATCGACATGCTGCTTTTGAAACGAACGGATTATTTCGACCGCGTTCTTCAGCTCGTTGAAAAAATCTTTGGCATTTTCAGTCTTCGCGCCCAAAGCGGAAACGCGCAGCGGATGATGCTTATCGAATTGCGAGATTGACTCCGCCGCGTCGCCAAATTTCGCGATCGGCAAAACAAACGTCGACAACATCCAGGAATCCGTTGAGCGAACATACTCCGCCTGGTTCTTGAGCGCCGGTCCGAGCTCGAGACTGCACGGCGGAAACATTCCCGCGTAATCAATCGAGCGGTTGAGCAGAGCCCGCAGAGATGCCGCAGCCATGGAAATCAATTCAGCGCAGAATTTTCTTTGGCGTCAATCGTTAGATAGTCCTGCCTTACGGGAAGAGGCCGCGCACTTTTTTCGCCTTCATTACCCGTTCAACGCCGATCGCCATGGCGGCGGTGCGGTGGGAAATCTTGTGCGCTTTCGCGCGCTTAATTACTTGAGCGAAGGAATGCTCCAGGATCCGGAAAAGTTTGTCGGTCACTTCGGTTTCGGACCACATGAATGCCTGCAGACCCTGGACCCATTCGAAATAAGAAACGATCACACCGCCGGCGTTGCACAAGATGTCAGGGATGACAAAAATCTCTTCCCAACGTTTCTCCAAAATTAAATCGGCCTCCGGGGTGGTCGGACCGTTCGCGCCTTCCGCCAGAATCCGGCATTGTAATTTGTCGGCATTGCTTCCGTTAATCACGCGATCAACCGCGCAAGGCGCAAGAATATCGCACGGCATGGTGAGCAAATCTTTTGGGTTCACGTGATCGGCTTCGTGAAATGCGCGCAGGTTTCCCTTTTTCAGAACGTGTTGTTCCGCCGCCTGCATGTCGATCCCTTTCGGGTTGTAGATCGCGGCGTAGGCGTCGCTGATGCCTATAATTTTGACGCCGCTTTTGTAGGCAAGCGAAAGCGCCGCGACTGCGCCGACGTTTCCGAAGCCCTGCACGATGGCGGTGCATTTTTCGGCGTCGATCTTCAACATGTCCAGCGCGCGCTCGATTAGATAAACGACACCGCGGCCGGTGGATTCCCGACGGCCTTCGGTGCCGCCAATCGAGACCGGTTTGCCCGTGACGATCTCGTTCACGGAATATCCGTGATAAACCGAATACGTGTCCATGAACCAGGCCATCACTTGTTCGTTTGTGCCCATGTCAGGGCCCATCACATCGGTGTGCGGTCCGACAAACGAAATCATCTCCTGCATGTAACGACGCGAGACCGCTTCGAGCTCGGTCCGCGATAATTTGGACGGATCGCAAGCCACGCCGCCTTTCGCGCCGCCGTAAGGCAAATTTGCGAGCGCGCATTTCCAGCTCATCCACATCGCGAGCGCGGCCGTTTCGCCCATCGACAGCGACGGGGCGAATCGCGTCCCCCCTTTGGTTGGCCCGAGCGTGAGATGATGTTGAACCCGATAACCCTGAAATGTTTTCGTGCTGCCATCGTCCATGTGCACCGGCAGTGTGACCGCGATCGCGCGCTTGGGATACATCAGCCGCTCGCGATCGTTTTTGTCGATGCTGAGGTAGTCGGCAATGACCTGGAATTGGTCGCAGGCCATTTTAAAAATTTCGTCGTCGTAAATCGTCATGAAACGAACAGCGGGTGTCCGCCAGAAAAGTGCAGATGCTATTTGCGCCGGAAAAACCTCGCGTCAAATGCAAAGCGGCGCAAGGCTTGTCCTGCTCGCGCCGCCGTAGCTTTTAGCGAAGGAGCGAGCGAAGTCGAATGGATCGACAATCACCTCGGAGTTCGTAACGTCTCCGCCGACAATGAAAATTGAAACCCTCGCCGTGCATGCCGGCCAGCGGATTGACCCCGCAACCGGCGCAGTCTCAGCGCCGATTCATCTTTCCACCACTTTCGAACGCGACGTGGAAGGGACTTACTCGCGCGGATTCATGTATACGCGGAACAACAATCCGAATCGTCAGGCGCTGGAAGAAGGAGTCAGCGCGCTGGAAGGCGGCGTGGCTGCGGCTGCATTTGCCTCCGGAACCGGAGCGGGCGGCGCGATTTTTCAGACGCTCGCACCGGGCGATCATGTTCTTGCCCACGTCGACGCCTACTACGGCACGTCTCGATTACTTCGCGAAATTTTTCTGCGCTGGGGACTTGAAGCCGATTTCATCGACATGAGCGACCTGTCGGCGGTGAAGAAAGCGCTCCGCCCAAAAACGAAGATCGCCTGGATGGAAACGCCCTCCAATCCGTTGTTGAAAATTGTCGATTTGGCCGAGATCTCAAGAATTGTGCACGACGCCGGTGCGCTCTGCGTTTGCGACAATACCTGGGCGCCCATTCTTCAGCGGCCGTTCGATCTCGGCGCCGATTTTATTCTTCACTCCACCACAAAATATTTTGGCGGCCATTGCGACGTTCTCGGCGGAATCGTGATCGCGAAAAGCGATAGCGATCTTTTCCAGAGTATTCGCAATATTCAATACGAGGGCGGCGCAGTCCCCTCGCCCTTCGATTGCTGGCTGATCTTGCGCGGAATGC
>JBEEHZ010000280.1:0-4029 GCA_041167705.1 Verrucomicrobiota bacterium
AAAATGGTCGCGCAGTTTTTAGCGCGGTCGCGGAGCACGGTATTCGATTACCGCCAGGCGCCATTCGCAAAATAGGTTGGCTTCGTTTCGATCAAACAACTAGTCTGCGAACCGAATTCTCAAACCAAAGTGAGTCGCTTCACTAAATTGTTGGCGACAGTCGGGGCGACGATGTGCTTCGTGGGCGGATTGCACGCCACCGGTTATTTCGGGCCGGACGTCTATCTGGATGAGGGCGGCAAAAACGTAGATGGATCGCCGGAATTTTATTGGGGCTTGGAGGTGCGCCGGATCGCACGCGAATTTCATCCGTCTGAGAAACTGATCGTATCGCAAAAGCCGAAGCCCAAAGGCGATGAGGAGACATCGGACAACCGCGGCACTCAGGACACCGAAGACGCGGATCTGAAAGATTTTGAGACGGCGTTGAAGGAAGGGCAACTCAAGCCGCCGGACCGGGCGAAAGCAAAGCAACAGCACAAAGATGCGCGTGATGTGATCGCGACACTTTATGGAGGACAGACAAATGCAAACCCAGGATTAGCACCCGAGTTCAACTCGGAGTTTGCAGACTATCACCGCGGCGCGTCCGCTTATTTGAACAAGCAATGGGATGAAGCGCGCAAAGCGTGGGAAGATTTGCTCAAACGGCCGGAACAAGATCGACATTATCGCACGGTCTGGGCTGCGTTTATGCTCGGAAAACTTGCGCTGAAGACGAGCGATTATCAAAGCGCCACACAATGGTTTCAGCGAACACGCCAACTGGCGGGCGCCGGATTTGCGGACTCGTTAGGCCTGGCTGCGGAAAGTTACGGCTGGGAAGGCCGCAGCGAATGGAAGCAGGAGCACCCGGGAAAAGCAGCTCCATTATTTTTGACACAACTTGCACTTGGCGACGCGAGCGCAGTCGTCTCTCTGAAAGCGCTCATCCCCGATCGCGACCCCGTCGAAGGAATGTTGAATTACGGACCGGGATCCGACGAACGGAATGGCTGGAACGATCAGCAAAAACGGGAACAAGAACAGAAGGAGATTTCGAAATTAAAGGCAGCGGCGCGGGATCCGTTGCTGCGCCGATTGGTCACGGTGCACATCCTTGCCACAGCCGTTTCGCCCGATTATTACCCCGAAGACTCAAAGACGGCAGCCGTGAATCGTTGCGCGCGGTGGCTAAAAATTATCAAGCAGGTGAATCTCGGCCGGGTCGAAGACGCGGAATATCTCGGCTGGGTCGCGTACAACAATGGAGATTACAAGGACGCAGCGCACTGGTTGGAACTGGGTAAAGGCGATACGGGTGCGGCTCTGTGGTTGAAAGCAAAATTGCAACGGCGCTCCGGCAAGCTGGCCGATGCCGCCAATAGCATGGCGCAGGCGGTGGAATGGTTGAAGAATTCGCCCGCCTACACGCCACCCGGAGGAGTCGATGAAGGATGGACCGAATATGACTTTTTTCCGGAAGGCCAGCACTGGGGCTGGGGGCAAAGCGCCAACGGCGACCTCGGAGGACTTCGTTTGGCGCGCGGAGATTTCATTCAATCGCTCGATACGCTTTTGAAAGGTCACCTCTGGAGCGATGCCGCGTTTGTCGCCGAGCGCGTGCTGACCACGAATGAATTGAAACAATACGTCGATACGCAACCTCCGACCGAGCCACCAAAACAAGGTGAAGATTATAATGCGAAGCTAAGATATTTGCTCGGGCGCCGTTTGGTTCGCGAAGATCGCTATGCCGAGGCAGGACCCTACTTGTCTTCGCCTTACGGCAAGATCCTTGAGAAGTATGTAAACGCATTGAAGGACGGAGCGAATGAAAAACTTTCGAAAACAGAACGGGCGCACGCCTGGTTCACCGCGGCTTGGTTCGCGCGATACGACGGAATGGAATTGATGGGGACGGAGGTGGCGCCGGACGCCTACGCCGAAGGAGGCGAGTTTGAGATGCCCGACCTCGCCAAACAACGCCGCTCCGGCGTCTATCAAAAAGTTTCGTATGACAAAGAGGGCAATGAGCAGAAGAAAAATCTGCCGGTGGTGCTGAAGGCGTCAGCGAAGGAGATTCAGCGGCTGACAGCGAACAAGATTAATCCCGACACTCGTTTTCATTATCGGCTCGTTGCCGGCGCGCTCGCGATCAAAGCCGCCGCCTTGTTGCCCAACGATTCGGAGGAATTAGCCGACGTCGTGAATCAAGGAGGCGTTTGGGTGAAAGATCGAGATGAGAAGACCGGCAACCGCTATTTCCAAATCATCGAGCAGCGCTGCGCCAAGACAAACATTGGCCGAACCGATATCGCCAAGCATTGGTTTGTCGATCAAGAAGGCCCATGGAGCCAAGCGGAGCAGGAAGCGTATCAAGCTCTGCACAAGGAACTGGAGCCCGAGCACTCGGCGAACTAATCATTCGGTTTCGCGAACCGACGGTCTCTTATTCTTCGATCGACCGAGTTGATACTTTGCGGCGACGGATTTTGTGGGAATGTTGAATCCGAGTTTGAGACCGGTGCATCTCATAAAAAGAACGTGAGTAAACGATGAAACCAAGCTCCGAAGGAAACGATGGTCGGAGAGACAGGAATTTTTGTCGACGGCGAGCCGGATTCCGGTTTCCTGTTATCGATTGCAATTTTCAAGCCTCTCCGCTTGATCGTTATTACGGCGGTTCCACCGGCAATTCCCAGCCGTCGTTCCTCAACATCAGTCGCGAATACTTCCGCTCCGAAGCGCGACGCAATTTTCTCGTTGAAGTCGCATTCTTTCTCGCCATCGCCGCCATTCTCGCTGCGACATTCTTCAGCGACGCGCGCGCGATCATTCATTTCCTCCATCTCCCCGTCGCTTGAGTCGGACGCCTGGAAAACATGGTGACCAGTAAATCGTTTCGCATCGTTTCAATGACGATCGCTTCCTGTTGGCTCCTCGGTTGTCGTCCGTCTGTCGATCGAACATTGGAAGAAATGATCGATCACGTGTATCCGGTCGAGCCAACCGCGACTTTGAGCGTGACCAACCGCGATGGCTCCATCCGAGTTTACGCTGACGGGGGCGATACGCGCGACGTCCGGGTCGAAGCGATTAAAAAAGCGTACAGCGCCGAGCGACTGAAAGCGATTTCGATCAAAGTCTCAGCGCAGCCAAATGCGATCTCAGTCGAAACACTTTATCCGCCGGATTCGCCCATAGGATTTTCCGATCGGTCCGGCACTGTCGATTACGTAATCGTCGTTCCACAAACAATCCGCATTTTAAAGTTGGAATTGACCAACGGCGAGGTGCAACTCGATGGGATGCGCAGCGAAGAGACGCACGCGCGATTAGGTAGCGGCCGGTTGTTCGCGCACAATTGTTTCGGCAATCTCGACCTCACTCTCAAGACCGGCAATCTCGCGATCGCCTACGAATGGTGGGAGGACCTGGAGTTCTCGATCCGTGCCACCATCCAAGACGGAAACGCATTCGCTTACATTCCAACCGACGCGGCATTTCATCTGATCGCACACACTGCCACCGGTAAGATCGCCAATGATTTCTCGGAACAGGAGCAACGACGTCCCGAACCAATTAACAAGATCGACATGTCGGTTAACGGCGGCGGGAAAACGACCTTTCAGTTCGAGACCCAAGATGGCAACGTCAAGATTGCCGAACACAATCCTTAGCCAGATCATCCGCGATGCCTTCGTTCGATATTGTTTCTGAAGTCGACAGCCAGGAAATCGACAACGCGCTCAATCAAGCTCGGAAAGAACTCGCCACCCGGTTCGATCTCAAAGACGCGAAGACGGATATCGTTCAGGAGAAAGAGAAAATCGTTTTGACTGCGGACGATGCGAATCATTTGCGCGCGCTGCGCGAAATTGTCATCGGCAAACTTTCCAAACGGGGGGTCGATCTGCGCAACGTGAAACAGGAAGAACCGGCTCTCTCTTCGGTTGGTCACGCCCGGCAGGAACTCAAAATTCAGCAAGGGCTGGAAGGCGAGAAGGCCAAGGAAATCATTCAGGCGATCAAATCGCAGAACTTTAA
>JBEEHZ010000281.1:0-6285 GCA_041167705.1 Verrucomicrobiota bacterium
ATGTTCGTGACTGTAAACCTCCGCCAGAAAACAATAGGCGAGGACAAAGTTCGGATCGCGCCGAATGGCTTCGCGCAGCAGCTCCAAAAGCCTGGGTTTGACTCGTTCCTTTTTCCAATCGGCCCAGACGACCGAGGCCCTGGCCTCGGTATAAAGAGCGTAGGCGGTTAAGTCCGTAGTTGGCTGTTCAAGGATCGCTGCCTTTTCCGTAGGCGAAATTTTCGCTCGAAGCTGGTCCGCGATTCGTTGAGCGATTTCGCTTTGGATGCCAAAGATATCCACCAACTCGCCATCGTAGGTGTTTGCCCAAAGATGTGCATCCGTTCGTGTATCGATTAATTGCGCGTTGACTCGCACACGGTTTCCGGCCAACTGCACGCTGCCTTCCACGATGTGCGTCACGCCCAGCGCCTGGCCGATGTCGTGCAGGTTGCGCTCCAAGCTGTTCTTATATCTCATCACGCTGGTGCGGCTGATGACTTTGAGTTCAGCTATTTTTGAAAGATCGGAAAGAAGTTCATCCTGCACGCCGGCTGCGAAGTTGGTGTTTGCTTCGTCTTTGCTCAAATTGTCGAATGGCAGCACAGCAATCGACTTTTCCGCCAAAGACATCGCGGCGTTCGCGGCAATGCGCGCCCTTTGGCGCGATAGTAGAAACGCCCCTGGAATCGCCGCGACAATTGCTAACGTCGCGATGAGCGCGGCCAATCTTCGGCCTCTCTCACGACGGATAAACGCCCTTGGCGACGCCAGGCTCGAGCGACACGATTCCAATGCCGCTAACATTTCCCGAGCCGAGGCGGGCCGCTGGGTCGGATCCAGCGCAAGCGTGCGCCGCAACATGTCGATCAAAGGAGTCGGGATTTTTCTCTCGGCTAATTGTTCGACCGGCAAGTTGCTGTGTTGGTGACGATCCCGGATCTCCTCAATCGTTTTGCCGGGATACGGGACCCCGCCAGTGAGCGCATACCAAAGCGTCACGCCTAACGAATAAATATCCGATCGTGCATCGGCGGGCGCGCTGCCGAATTGCTCCGGGCTGGCGAAAGAGGGCGTTCCGATGAATCCTCCATGTGTCAGCTCTGTTTCAGCCACCGCGTTGGTGATCTTGGCGAGGCCAAAATCGATGACTTTGACTTCCATCTCCGCCGTCGCCGCTTCGGAGTGAGCGAGCATGATGTTGCCTGGCTTCAAGTCGCGATGGACCAAACCCCGGGCCGCGGCGCCGATCAGCGCTCGCGTGACTTGGAGCGCGATTTCCAAGGCCAATTCCACTTTGAGCGGACCATCTCGCCTAACGAGGGCCTCTAAAGTTTCGCCCTCAACCAACTCCATCGCGTAATAACATCGATCGATTTCCGGCGAGGCGCCGAACTGAAATATGCCGGCCACATTCGGATGCTTTAATGCCGCAGCCGCTCGCGCCTCGCGCAAAAAACGCTCGCGCACGGCTTGTGAATTGCCCACCGCTGCAGTCGTTTCGATCACTTTCAACGCCACCGTGCGATGCAAAACTTTATCGACCGCCCGATAGGTCACGCCCATTGCGCCGCTGCCCAATTCCCAGAAAGAACCGTCTTCGCGCCGCGCAATCTCGAAATCGCCGAAGACGTAATCTGTAGCCGCCTCGCTCTGTCGAGGCGCTGCTGCGCCATTATCTTGCGCGCCTTCATCCAGTCCGCCGCGCAGCAAACAAACGAGGCACTCACCCTTCGGGTTCAGCGACTCGTGGCAAGTCGAACACACCGCAGCCGAGGCAACTTGTGGCTGTATCGTAATCTCCCTTAATTTTGCGTGAGCACGCGCAACAACTCGCGCAACTCTTGGTCTACTTCCGCGTCCGTATCTACCGTCCGCCGCACTTGGGTGCGCAATGCTTCACGATATTGGGCGCGCATTCGCGTGACATCGCTGCGGAGGCTAGACGCCACCATGCCCAGTCGGGCGGCCAACTCGGAGTAAGACGGCAGTGGTTCGGCGCTTCCGGTAAGAAAAATCTTTAACTCCTGAAACAGTTTATCTTTGCCGGCGGCCGTGTAGCTGGCGGCCAGTTGTCCCAGTCCGGCGGCAACTAATGCCTCCGCCCAACTCTTCTCGAACAGACGGTCTTCGCCATTAGATTGACTTCCGGCGAAATGCGTTTGAAACATCGACTCGGCTTCCTCAATCTGGTCTTCGTTCAAAGGCAAAAAATCGTAACCGCCGCCGCGTTTAGACGCCTGATCCCGATCGCGCGAGTCGCCCAGGAAATTTTTGAGCGAGGCGAGCAGGAACGATCGGAACTTACCTTTTCGCCGATCTACCCGCGTGTAAATTTTTCTCTCGATTAGAAAAGCGAAGAAACTCTGCGTCAGGTCCTGCGCATCGTGCGTGGAATACCCGCGGCTGCGCACGAAAGTGTAAAGAGGCGCCCAATAGGTCTGGCAAAGCTGAGCGAGCGCGGTTTGAGCAATCTCCGGGTCGGCCCGGCTTTCTCCGGCCGCGAGCACCACGCTCCAATGGGTCGAAGCGAAGGCGTCGCCCTGACCGTGGATGGTCTGAGCCAGAGTTTTCACGTAAGCGGTGTATCAGAATCGCGTGAAAAGAACAAGTCGCGACAAAGTTACGATTTCTTGCAGCACTGGTGCCGGAATCCCTTTGGAAAGGGAAAGCAATCATCACTTAAACGAAAAATAACACCATAACTATGAAAACAGATATGAGAATCCTCGCAGTCGCAGTATTAGGTGGCTGCATCGTGCTCACGCCCTTAGCCGAAGCAGCGGCCCTACGGCGGAGCAACGCTCCGACTCCGGCACCATCGCGACGAGCGGGGACTAACACGCACGTTTATAACCCGAATGTTTCCAGAGCCCCATTACGGACTTCTCAGAATACGACGATCAACAAAAACACGACGTCCAGAGTGGGGACTAACACGCACGCTTATAACCGGAATGTTTCCGGAGCGCCATTACGGACTTCTCGGAATACGACGATCAACAAAAACACGACGTCCAGAGTGGGGACTAACACGCACGCTTATAACCGGAAGGTTTCCAGAGCGCCATTACGCACTCCTCGGAACACGACGACGGCGACGTTTAAAGGAAAGCGCTTCAACAATATTGCGAAAAATGCGAGCTCAAGGATTAAAGCCATACCATATAAGCCCACAAGCGGGAATGGGCCCGGCGTTCCGGGAAGCCAAAAGTGGAAAGGGCCAAAGTATAATCCGTTCAAGAACTATGTGACGGTGTGGCAGACTAAAAATTGGTGGGTACACCATTACAACACCATCGTCTTTATTTCCGGAGGCTGGTATGCTTGGGACGAGGGCTACTGGATTCCAGCGTGGGGGTATGATCCCGTGGCTGTCTATTATTATGATGGGCCAATCTACGCACCCGTGGCGGAGGTGGATTCGGGCCAGGTAGTGGCAGATGTGCAATCTCCCTGTGGCGGAGGATCTCAGCCAGTTGTGTATCCCGACCAGGTAGTGGCAAATGTGCAATCGGCTCTCCAAACTCAAGGTTATTACCAAGGAGAGATCGATGGTGTCCTTGGCCCAGACACTCAAGCCGCGCTCAGTGCGTATCAGCAAGCGCAGGGCCTTGAGGATACCGGTGCAGTGGACGAGCCCACGGTGGAGTCACTTGGTCTGGCCTAACGAAAACTCTGATTGGCAAAGCCATCGATGCTCTTCGTCGGGGCTGTGCCCAATTAAAGCACTGGTTAGATACACGTACTGCCACTCTAATAAGTGGAGATACGGAAGTCTTCTTTGGGCTGACAACTGCTGAGTGCTTCGCTTTCCGTTCCTGGCAAAAACCCAGGGCCGATTTGGACGGATACGAAGTGTAAAGGGTCGGCCAGTAAGTCTGACAAAGCAGAGCGAGCGCGGCTTGAGCTATCTCCGGGACAGCCTGGCTTTCTCCGGTCGCGAGGACCGGAATCGCGTGAAAAGAACAAGTCGCGAGAAAATTACGATTTTCTTGCAGCACTGGTGCCGGAATCCCTTTGGAAAAGGGAAAGCAGCCATGCTCAGGAACAACCAAGATGAATCCCGCATTCAGGCACTCTCTTCGGCCCCGGACAACTCGTATGAAGATCATTCTTTCGCCTTCACTCTTGCAACGACAAGGAAACCGATAACGACCCCATATATTTCTAAGAAGCCGACAACGACGGGCGTGAACGGGAACCGTCCATTAACCCACTTTGCGTGAATAGTGCCGAAAAAACTCTGGTGTTCAGCTAAGGCAAAAGCGTGAACGGCCGTTTTCGACTCGAATTACTTGCCATAGCGTTCTGCATTTCAGTCGTGCCAGCCGCGTGCTCGCGCAAGAATTCGCCGGAGTCTCCTACTCCGACTATTACGCCCACACCTGTCCTTTCTCTCGAACTACCGCGACCAACGGAAAAATCTGCACCGGAATCAGCTTCCCTTGGCGGCTCGGCCGCAGCTGCTGCTCAGGTTAAGGCAAAAGCGGAAGCAGGGGACGCCGCAGCAGAATGTGATTTGGGAATGCGCTGCGTGCGCGGCGATGGTGTTCCCAAAGACTATCCCGAAGCGGTGAAGTGGTTGCACAAGGCCGCCGACCAGGGTTATGCGGAAGCTGAATATCAGTTAGGAAATGCCTATTGCTACGGCTATGTAGTGGCGACGGATTACGACCAAGCTTTTACATGGTACGGCAAGGCTGCCGGGCAAGGTAACGTCGAGGCCGAAGCCCACATGGGAGTCTGTTATGCGCTTGGCTATGGTGTTCAGAAGGATGACAACCTAGCGGCCGGCTGGTACCGTAAAGCTGCTGAGCTGAACAACGCTCTCGCTCAGAACAATCTGGGAACGGCCAGCATGCAGGGGCGGGGTGTAACCAAAGACGTGGTCCAAGGTTATAAGTGGATTCTTCTAGCCGCGGCCCAGCGCGAGCCGGGGGCGCGAGAGAATGTAACTAAGTTCGCAAGCAGACTGACATCGTCGCAGCTCGCCCAAGCTAGGGCACTCGCCGACGCGTTCCGTGCAGCCGATCTGTCTGGCGCGACAACCCCAGTTCCTCCGATTCCTACTCCTACCCCGGCGCGTTTGATTGCAGATAATGGAACACCAAAACCGTCACGCGATTCCGGTCTCGCTCCGTTGCCGACAATTCCAACCTTTACTCCGTTTCCGACGAGTCCTTCCGCGCCGGTGAGTCTTAGAGATAAAGCGGAAGCCGGTGACGCCGACGCGCAATGTCAGCTTGGACTTTCCTACTCTGACGGGGTGAATGGTCTGCCGAAAAGTGATTCTGAGGCTGTGAGATGGTTAACCAAAGCGGCTGAACAGAACAACGCTCTGGCTGAGTTCAATCTGGGGGTCTTCTATGCGCAAGGATGGGGTTTACGAAAGAATTGGGCTGAGGCTTGTAAATGGTATTTGAAGGCGGCCGAGCAAAACAATCAGGACGCTGAGATCAATCTCGCAAATTGTTACTTGAACGGCCAGGGCGTGCGAAAAAGTTCTGTTGAGGCCTACAAATGGTTCAATAAGGCGGCCCAACAAAACGGCGGTCAAAACGTCGGTGCCGCGCAAGGTGGCCTTGGATATTGCTATATGAATGGCATCGGTGTGCGGAGGGACGACGTCCAAGCCTACAAGTGGTACGCTTTGGCGGCGGGCAAAGGTGATTCCAGCGCCCAGAGCAACTTGGCGACTCTCGAAAGCAGGATGTCGCGCTCTGCGATTGCGCAGGCGCAAGGTTTGGTCCGTGAATTTGCGCCGGGTGAAGGGGCAGCGCCGGTCGGCGAAGCTCCAGTTATTTCAGCGACTGGGCCCACCAATCATACTGAAGCAGAAGGTAAGATCATCGCGCTTTCAGACGAACTGAAAACCCCGAAGCGCGACATTCGAAAGATTTTGACGGACCTGTGTAACGAATACAACGTTTTGGACCACAATATAGTAACTGATCCGAAGTCTCGGGTCGCGCTCCTGCCGCAGCGTTTGGAATTCCTTCTGGCGCTGGAAAAAGCCTATCAGTGGCAGAATATGTATACAGCGATGGTGCATTATCGCCTCGTGGCGGGGAGATCTTTACAAAATCGGCCGGCCTGGGACGCCGAGGCCGCAATCCAAATAGGCCGGTCCGATGAAGTAGAAAAGTGGCTGGCAAAGGTTGGGACGGCTTTTCCCAAGGATCCAGAGGTCGATCTTTGGAAAGCGGTTATAAGTGAGAAGCAGTCTCGGTGGCCACAAGCGCTGGCTCAGGCTTCTTCCGCGCTGGCGAAAGCGAAACCGGGTTCGAACGTCGCTCTTCCAGT
>JBEEHZ010000282.1:0-7055 GCA_041167705.1 Verrucomicrobiota bacterium
CAACACCCACGGCAACTCCGACGCCAACACCTAGACCCACTCCGACACCGAGTCCTACTCCGACACCTACACCCACGGCAACGCCGACCCCAACACCCACGGCAACACCGACGCCAACGCCTACACCCACTCCGACACCAAGTCCTACGCCGACACCTACACCGGGAGCAGCGCAAATGGTTAGTCCTACACCTGGATCGACCTTTACTTCTTCCAGCGTGACGTTCAACTGGACCGCCGGGAGTGCGACCGCCTATGCTTTATTCGTGGGTAGTTCTTCCACCATGGCTGACATCTACAACTCCGGTGTGATCCACTCGCTCTCGGCCACGGTAACGAACATGCCCACCGATGGGCGCACGATCTATGTCACCCTGGCATCTCAGGTTAATGGTTCCTGGACGGCCAACAGGTACACCTACACAGCCTCGAATTCATCGAAATAAGTAACGACGCCTCGGCAAATGTTATCGCGCGATCTTCGACATGTCTTCTCTGGAATGCTCGGCTGGCAATACGATTCGTCTATTAAGCCGACGCTCTAATTGCTCATCAGCCCAAAACGTCTTGGCGACGTAGTGCTCTCGCAACTTGGAGAAGTCGCTGTGCGTTTTGGCTGGACAACTTGACACCCTCAGCTTATCCGCCGGTCTGGTTCGTAAGGCGCAATTCTTCAAGCTCTTTCGGGCTGATTTGAGCTATTTTGCAAATCAGACAATTAGATCGCGGACTCAAAGGGTTTCTGAGATTTAGCGATTTAACGAATTAATGATTATCTTCGGCGCGTGACTCGCCGTTCGTCGCAATTATTTGGCGCCGCGCAAAAGCGCATTCCGGGCGGCGTCAATTCGCCGGTGCGCGCACTCCGCAATGTCGGCGGCGAACCTTTTTTTGTTGAGCGCGCTGCGGGCGCGAAAATTTGGGATGTCGACGGACAGGAATACATCGACTACGTCGGCAGTTGGGGACCGGCTATTCTCGGCCACGCGCCGAAAGTTGTAGTTGATGCCGTCCGTGCCGCGGCTGCGCGCGGATTGAGTTTCGGAATTCCGAACCCGCTGGAAGTGGAATTGGCGGAACTGATCTGCCAATGGATCCCGTCGATCGAGAAGGTCCGAATGGTCAACAGCGGAACCGAAGCGACGATGTCGTGCATTCGACTGGTGCGCGGGTTCGCCAGGCGCGACAAAATTATAAAGTTCGATGGCTGCTACCATGGTCATGCCGATTCACTTTTGGTTAAGGCCGGCAGTGGCGCGCTCACTCATGGACGCCCTGATAGCGCGGGCGTTCCGAAATCGTTCGCCGAGCTGACCATTTCTCTCCCGTTCAACGATATCGATCTTGTCCGAAAAACTTTTGCCGAAAACAAAAACCAAATTGCCGGCGTTATCCTTGAACCAGTGCCTGCGAACGCCGGGCTTTATTTTCCGAAGGAGAATTTTCTCTCGAATTTGCGCGACGAATGCACGAAACACGGTGCGCTTCTGATTTTCGACGAAGTAATGACCGGATTTCGGGTTGCGCGCGGTGGCGCTCAGGAGATTTACGGGATCAAGCCCGACCTGACCGCACTCGGCAAAGTGATCGGTGGCGGATTGCCGGTTGGTGCATTTGGCGGACGTGCCGAAATAATGGATCAACTTTCACCGGACGGACCAGTTTATCAGGCGGGAACGCTTTCCGGAAATCCGCTGGCGATGGCGGCAGGATTGGCGCAACTGCGCGAGCTCGACCGGATCGACGGTTGGGAACTGCTCGATAAACTCGGCGCCCAATTCGAAGAGTTGACGCGCGTCGCGATCGCCGACACTAAAATCGATGCCACCTTTCACAGAATCGGTTCGATGTTCTGTTTGTTCTTCGCGCCCGGACCGATTGTTGATCTTGCGGGTGCGAGGCGAAGCGACTTGAAGATTTTCGCAAAATTTTTCCACGCCTGTTTGGAACGCGGCGTTTATTTCGCGCCGTCCCAGTTCGAAACCGGTTTCATTTCCACGGCGCACACGCCAAACGACATCGAACGCACCGTAATCGTCGTTCGGGAAGCGCTTCGCTCGAGATGACAGATTCAACAAACTCGCGGATTCGCGCCGTCTCGAAATTCTTTTTCGAAGGGGACAAGAAGTTTTTCATCAAAGGCGCGACTTACGGGCCGTTCAAACCGGATGCGAAGGGGAACAGTTTCGGCCGGCCGGAACAAGTGGATATCGATCTTCGGATGATGCGCGAGATCGGTTTGAACGTCCTAAGGGTTTATCATCCGCCTCCGGAGTGGTTCCTGGAGAAATGTTTCGCGGCCGGAATGCGCGTTTTGATCACGCTGCCGTGGGAAAAGCACATCGAGTTTTTGCGCGATAAAAAAGTCCGCAATGAAATCGTGCGGATGGTGCGCAGCACCGTGCGCAGATACGTCGGTAACCCGGCGGTGCTCGGTTATCTGGTAGGCAATGAGATTGCGAGCACGATGGCGCGCTGGCTTGGTGTGCAGCGGGTGACCGAGTTTGTTGAGCGTCTTGTTCGGATCGGGCGCGCAGTCGATCCCGATGTCCTCTATTCCTATGCGACCTATCCGCCGACCGAATATTTGCTGCCGCAGAACGTCGATTTTTTCTGCTTCAACGTTTACCTCCACAACCAGCGTGATTTCGAACGCTACCTTTTGCGCCTGCAAAATCTTACCGGCGAACGTCCGCTGATTCTGGGCGAGTTCGGCATGGACACGATCCGCAATTCGCAGGAAGAGCAGGCGGAAATGCTCAGTTGGCACATCCAGAGTGTGGCCAAATGTGGACTGGCCGGGACAATTTTGTTTTCTTGGACGGACGAGTGGTTTACCGGCGGCAACGATGTGACGGACTGGGCTTTCGGGATCGTGACGCGCGAGCGCCAGCCCAAGAAAGCGCTCTACGCACTCCGTGACAAGTTCGGTCAGGACAATTCAACTCTGCCGCATCGCGCTCTCTCGAAAGTGCCGGTTGTTTCGGTAATTGTTTGTTCCTACAACGGCGCGCGAACGCTGGCCGATTGTCTCGATTCGTTAGGCAAACTCAATTATGCAAATTACGAAGTCATCCTGGTCGACGACGGATCGACTGACAACACGGCGCAGGTCGCCGCGCAATTCCCCAACGTCCGTTACATTCATCAAAGCAATCACGGTCTGAGTCACGCGCGCAACACCGGTGCCACCGCGGCCAAAGGCGAAGTGTTCGCCTACACCGACTCGGACTGCATGGCCGATCCCGATTGGCTCTATTATTTGGTAGGGACGCTCTTGAGCGGCGATTACGCCGGGGTCGGCGGACCGAATGTGAGTCCGCCGGCACAAAACGCGATTCAGGCGTGCGTGGCCGCCGCGCCCGGTGGCCCGAGTCACGTTTTGCTAACCGATACCGTAGCCGAGCACATTCCCGGTTGTAACATGGCGTTTTATCGCTGGGCCTTTGAGCAAGTCGGCGGTTTCGATCCCGAGTATCATAAAGCCGGCGACGATGTCGATTTTTGCTGGCGCCTGCAGCAAGCGGGTTTCGTCATAGCCTTTAGTCCCACCGCGATTGTCTGGCATCATCGCCGCTTCACGCTTCGCGCGTTTTTGAAACAACAGGAAGGTTACGGCGAAGCCGAATCGCTGCTCCGTTTCAAACATCTGCTTTTCTTCGGTCCGACCGGGACCGCGAAATGGCGCGGTCAAATTTACGGCGCGCCACGGTTCAGTTGGTTTATTGATCGCCCTGTTATTTATCATGGCGTTTTCGGCGAAGGATTTTTCCAGTCGATGTACGCCACGCCGCAATCGGATCTGGCCGCTTACCTCAGCAGCATCGAATGGTTCGCGCTCACGCTTTTCCTTTTTGGTCTTGGAATTTTTCTTCCGACGCTGCGGATCGTTCCCTACTTGATGTTTGGCGGCACCCTCACCGTCGCGCTTTCCTACATGGTCCGGGCGCGGATCGAACCGAGATTCGACACTGTCCCCGCGCGCTTGCTCGTGATGTGTCTGGCTTTTCTGCAACCGCTCGTGCGCGGATTTTCGCGCTATTTTACCTGGCTCCATTTCAAACGGACACCGCGGAGCGTCATTCGCGCACACGAACGTTTGCCGGCCGACGTTAAATCCGGCCGCCGCCTGCGCCGGCGAATCTTTTGGAGCGAAGAAGGACGAGATCGCCATCATTTGCTCGGCACGATTTTCCAATTGCTCGAAGAAGAAGGCTGGCGCTATTCAGTCGATACCGGTTGGAACGAATGGGACATCCAGATCTACGGAAACTTTTGGTGGAGCATTGTTCTGCAGACAGTGACAGAGGATCACACCGGCGCGAAACGATTGACCCGTGTCCGGCTGCGCAACCGGCTCGTCACCACAACGGTAATAATTAGTCTGGTCGCGCTGAGCGTGGTGATCTACCGGCAGCTCCACGCTTCCCATCTCGATCTTTGGTCGATCATTCCATATTCCATCTTTCTTGTTTTCCTTGCGTCGCGCGCGCGCGCTTTGAAATCGCGAGTGGCGGAACTTGTCGATCTTGCGGCTCACCGCGCCGGTTTGCAGCGAATCACTGGTCGCGGCGTGATTGCGCCGCCGGTCTTGCCGGTCCCGACGATTGAAGCGATACAAGCAGACTCAGCCCAAACATGAAACAAGCCCCGATTATTCGAATCGCTATCGCGCTGGTGCTGGAGCTTATTTTTTTTGCCGCGCTCAATCTCTTCGATGATTGGACGCTTGAATCGATGCCGGTAAAGTTTGTCGCGTCCGCATTTCTGAGCGGCGTGGCTTATCTGGCCGCAGTTTCCAATTTTACGGTCGATATCTCGCTGCGAAAACAAGCGATCTTGTTTTGGGGCGTGGCGATAATCCTGCGATTGATCGCGCTCCCGCTTGCGCCCAGTGACGATCTTTTCCGCTACCAATGGGAAGGCAAAGTTCAAAATGCCGGATTTAATCCTTATCTGATCGCAACGGCCGATCCTCAATTAGACCAATTGCGGCACGACTTTCCTCAGGCGGCCAAAATCAATCATCCCGAACTTCGCGTCGTTGATCCGCCGGGCGCGGAGCTGCTTTTCAAAGTTCTCAACGCCATAACGGATCGGCCACTCTTCTATAAAATCATTTTTGCCATTGCCGATCTCGCGGTGGCGGCGTTGCTCTTGCGATTGATCGGCGGTGAGAGTCGATACCGCGACGCGGCGTGGTACGCTTGGAATCCGCTTGTGGTTTACACTTTTGCCGGCGCCGCGCATTTCGACAGCCTTATGATTCTGTCGATGGTTGCGGGAATTCTCGCGGTGGTTAGATCGACAACTCAAACTGAATCTAAAGAGAGATGGTTTTGGGCGGTGTTGGCTGCGGTTCTTTTTGGGATTGCGATCTCGCTCAATCTTGTCGCCGGATCGTTGCTTTTACTTTGCGCGGTTGCTTTGCGTTGGCGCTCGATCGCTCTGGCTCTGACCGCGCTTATTCCGGTGCTCTTTAGTTTTGCATTCGGCTTCCCGAAGGTTCGAATCTGGGAATCGTTAGGCCAATTCACGCAGCTCTCCCGGCTTAACGATCTCTTTTGGTGGCTGATTGAAGAAACGGTCTGGCCAAATCCGCACCAGAGAAATTTTCATTACTACCCGATCCTGATCGTTTGCGTGATTGCGGTATCATTGCTGTTCGTTCGCAATTGGAAACGCGGGATGCTCTGGGCGCTTGGAGTCGTGTTGGTGCTCAGTCCTATTTTGCACCCGTGGTATTGCGTTTGGATTTTGCCGCTCGCGGCGTGGCGAAGCGCCTATGCCTGGAACGTTCTGTCGGTCACACTGTTTTCTTACTATTTATTTTGGGACGAACGGCTTTTTGGTCTGCCGTGGCACGCTGAGCCGTGGCTGCGCGGCCTCATCATCGCCCCGGTTCTGGCCTCGTTAGTTATGCTTGGCGCGCAAAAGAAAACGACGGTCGCAGAGACTTAACGCCCTCTTCAAAATCATTCGGTAACGTTGCTTCAAAATTCTTCCAGTCGCCCGTGCGCGGATGTTGAAAGCCTAACTTCCAAGCGTGCAGCATTTGTCGCGGAAAGGCCTTGGCATGCTTCTTCCCGTAAATCTTGTCGCCAAGAACCGGGTGGCCAAGATGCTGAAGATGAACGCGCACCTGGTGTGTCCGGCCACTGTGCAATTTGCATTCGACGAGACTTATCTCGTCGGACGAACTCAAGACGCGATACTCCGTTTTCGCTTCCCGGCCGCGTCTCGACGCAATCGACATCCGCTGTCGATCTACTGGGTGACGTCCGATCTTTTCTTGAACCGTTCCCGCATTTTTGCGCAGCCTTCCGGTAACGAGGGCGAGATAAATCTTTTCTACGGTGCGCTGCTCGAATTGTTCGGATAATCCCCGGTGCGCCTCATCGTTTTTTGCTACGACCAGGCAACCGCTCGTCTCTTTATCAAGTCGATGCACAATTCCGGGTCGTTCTTTGCCGCCGATTCCGGAAAGTTTCGGGAAGTGATGCAATAACGCATTGACCAATGTGTGCTCGCGGTGGCCTGCGCCAGGATGAACGACCAACCCCGCCGGCTTGTTGATTACGATCAGGTCTTCGTCTTCATAAAGAACGTCGAGCGGAATCGCCTCCGGTTGATTGTCGATCTTTTCCGGCGGCGGTTCGTTTACTTCAACGCGGTCGCCGCTGCGCACCAGATCGCGAGGGCGGGCGGGAGAGCCATTTAAGGTAACGAATTCTTTCCGCACCAGTTGTTGAAGGCGCGATCGCGAATACTTTGGCAGCTCGCGCGCCAGGAACCGGTCGAGCCGAAGCCGCGCCGCTTCTTTCGGCACAACTAGATGGATAGAGTTCGATGTTTCTGTCATGTCGAGCGAAGCCGAGACATCTCTAGATATTTCCGTTTCAGAAATAGTAACAGATTCCTCGACTCCGCTCGGAATGACAAAGAGGAAATCCTGCCGCTGCGGAAACGCACTGGATTGCTCATCATATTGTCGATGTTAGGATCGATCCAATGGCGGCCAAATCGCCTTCGTTCATTCAGGCGAACTTGTCCGA
>JBEEHZ010000283.1:0-6356 GCA_041167705.1 Verrucomicrobiota bacterium
GCGCAGAGATTTGAGCCCCGCCCGCATTTCACCGACCAACAGCTCCGGTTGTTCCCAGGCTGCGAAGTGTCCGCCTTTGTCGAGCTTGTTGTAATGAATGAGCTTGGGATACGCCCGCTCTGCCCAACTCCGCGGAGTTGGATACAACTCGTCAGGAAACGCGCTCACGGCAACGGGGATGGACACGCCTTTGACACTGAAAAAAGGGAGCTTGTTCTCCCAATAGATACGGGCGCCAGAAAGCGCCGTGTTCGTCAACCAGGTGATCGTGATGTTGTCGAGGATGTCGTCGCGCGTGAGGCCTTCGGACTTTCCGTCGAACACCCGTGCAATCATTTCGTAACTGCGCGCGTCGTGATCAAGGAAATAAGCCGCCAAGCCGACTGGTGAGTCCGCGATTCCATATAATGTCTGCGGTCGCAGCCCCATCTGGTACCCGTAGGCGATTCCCTTTTGATATACGAACTGCAAACGCTCGTAAGCGACCTTCTCGTCGGCTGAGAGACCCGATGGCGTCGGAGCGCCGGATTGGGCGGCCTTGTCGATGTCGGGTGGGATAACGCCAGGCATATTCGTGTGGATGCCGAGCAATTCCGGAGGCGCCTGCACGCCCATTTGATCGGTGATGACCGCGCCCCAATCACCACCTTGGGCCACGAATTTCGTGTATCCGAGGCGCTTCATCAGCACGATCCAGGCGCGTGCGATGTGCTGCGGGTCCCAACCGGTCGTGGTTGGCTTGCCCGAAAATCCGTAGCCCGGTATTGAGGGAATCACTACATCAAAAGCGTCCTCAGCCTTTCCACCATAGGCCGTAGGATCAGTCAGTGGACCAATGATCTTCAATTGTTCGACGATCGAGCCGGGCCAACCGTGCGTGACGATCATCGGCAGCGCGTTGGGATTTTTCGACCGGACGTGAATGAAATGAATGTCCAGTCCATCGATCGTCGTGATGAAGTTCGGCAGCGCTTTCAGTTTCGCCTCGCACTTGCGCCAGTCGTAATCCTTCCCCCAATAACTTGCGAGTTTCTGCATCGTTGCGAGCTGCACGCCCTGCGATTGATCTGCGACGGTTTCTTTTTCAGGCCAACGCGTGGCCGCAATGCGCCGGCGCAGATCATCGAGCGCGGCCTGAGGCACGATCGGGACGGTGAAAGGCCGGATCGATTTATCTTCCGCCGCCGCAGCACCGGAAGCACCGGGCGAAGGGCTTTGTGACCAGGCAAACCCGGTGAAGCCGACGAGAGTGACGATAATGGGAAGCGCTTTTTTCATGACAGCCTTTCTTGTTGAGTTAAAGAGGCTCGTCCGGAAACCCGGTCACCCTGTCAGGGCGAACCACGAAGCCTTAGCTTCGCATCTGCATCTATCTAGTACAGACGAAACTAAGACTCGTCGTTTACGAGTCAAGATCGACATCCCCGCCAGTCCGCGATTAATCCCAGATGAATCACGTGAATATGCTGGCGAAGCGAATTGAGTTCACCCCGGCTGAGGTATTGGCAAACGCCGACTATTGTAAAGCAGGCTACGGCGTATTGACCGACCCGGAGCGCGAAGCGATCCATCTGTTTGCGATGCACGAAGGCCTCTTGTTGGATCCCGTCTATACCGGACGCGCCGCAGCCGGGATGATCGATTTAATCCGCAAAGGGTTTTTCAAGAGGGATGAAACTGTGCTCTTTCTGCACACAGGCGGTCAGCCAGCGTTGTTCGCGGATCAATATGCGAATAAGACCTTAATGATTACCGCATCATAAGCCGCTTACGATGTATGGGAATCAGCTGCCAAGTCACTCGATCTTCACGATCTTCGCTGGCGGGCGGCCATCTTCAAGTGTGATGCGACCACCGAGCTCCGACGCGAGAAGTGCTTTACCGAACGGCGAAATCCAACTCACCGCGTTTGGCACGAAGTCCAGTTCGTCAACGCCCACGATCGTGTAAGTCTCGCTCTTGCCTTCCGCGTCGCGCACAGTCACCGTCGAACCAAACGAAACGTTCTCCGACTGCGCGTCTGGCGGATCGACAATCTTGACCGAACCAAGAATTTCTTCGAGCTCCGCCACACGCTCTGCGTTGTCGTCGTCGGCGCGCAACTTTGTCAGCTCTTCTTGCAACCGCGCGGCGCCTCGCGCCGTGATGTAGTTTACCGCACCCGGCGGCAACCCTGATGGGGCGCGTTTCCTGCCACTCCGCTCCGGAGGATCGACATCTTCGCGTATGAACGCCCTGCTCATCAAAAAAGAATCGCAGATCTTCTGATTTCCGCGTTCCAGCTTCTCGGAATTTCAGTTTTCAGCGTTTCAAGAAACAGATGTCAAATATATGGATGTGACCCCAGCAGTGGCCATCTGCGCCACTTCCGCATTTTATCAACGATGTCTTCGATACGACCGTCTTCGCGATCCGTTCGTCGGTGCAAAACTACGGCGACCGCTGTTGCGCTGCGCGGCATCGCCGCTTCCGCGCGCGGAATTGCCCGGCAGCTTCGGCTCAAATTTCGACGGCGACTGCCGTCGGTCTCCCCTGCCCCTTTCATCCCGCGGCGGAGCAGGCGCGTTGTAGTCGAAGCCTTCCGCCCGTTTCCGCACAATGCCGCGACCGATGAAACGCTCGAGCGAGCGCAGCGGCCCTTGATCTTCGGGCGTAATAAAGCTGATCGCATCACCGATGGCGTGCGCGCGGCCGGTGCGTCCAATGCGATGGACATAATCCTCCGAGTGCATCGGAAAATCGTAATTCACCACGTGCGAGATCCCATCCACATCGATGCCGCGCGCGGCGATGTCGGTCGCGACCAGGACACGGACGGCGCCGGATTTGAAATCCTTCAACGCGCGGAGCCTCTGGTTCTGCGAGCGATTGGAATGGATGGTTCCCGTTTTAATTCCACTGCTTTCGAGACGGCGAGCGATCTTGTCGGCGCCGTGCTTGGTCCTGCTAAAAACGAGCACAGTGTCGAATTGCTGATCGCCCAGGAGATGAAGCAGCAACGCGGGCTTCAAGTGCGGGCGAACTTCGTAAGCGAACTGCGTGACCGTGTCGGCCGGGTTCGCGCGCCGGCCAATCTCCACAATCTTGGGCGAATGTTGGAACTGGTGCGTCAGCTGCTCGATTTCCCGCGAGAGCGAAGCGGAGAACATGAGCGTCTGGCGTTTTTGCGGCAACGCTTTTACGATCCGGCGAATCGGCGGAAGAAAACCCATGTCGAGCATTCGATCGGCCTCGTCGAGCACAAGAAACTCGATGCCCGAAAGGTTGGCTACTCGTTGGTCCATCAAATCGATCAACCGGCCTGGTGTGGCTACGACAAGGTCGACACCGGAACGCAACGCCTCGATCTGCGGACGCTCGCTCACGCCGCCGAAAACCGTGGCCATGCGCAACGGAACGTGTTTCGCGTAAGCGCGCACGTTCTCCTCGATCTGCACCACCAGCTCTCGTGTCGGGGCGACTACCAGTGCGCGCGTGCCGCGTCTCTGACCGTTCTGCATCGAGGCAGCCAGCTTCATTAGAATCGGCAGAACGAAAGCAGCCGTTTTTCCCGTGCCCGTCTGCGCGATCCCGATGACATCATGTCCCGCGAGAATCAGCGGGATCGCCGCGATCTGAATAGGAGTCGGCTCGGTGTAGCCCGCGTCGTGCACGGCCTGCAACATTTGGGGCGAAAGATTGAGTGCGCGGAATGGCATAAGCGGCGGTACTATCGTCCGTTAGGCGCATTTCGCACCTGTTCTTGTGTGCATTCGACGCCGGGGACCTACCACACCGTTTTGGTCTCCGTAGGGGAAGACGCGTGCGCGCTCGTCACCGGTCACTTTTACAATGCCAGTCCGGCCGGGACCAAATTGCCTCGACTGAACGCGCCTGCAGAAACGATCATTGAGCATGGCAAAGAAAAGTGTTGCCGCGTTAGTCGTCGAGACTCTCGCCCAAGCCGGCGTCGAGCGGATCTACGGACTTTGTGGTGATTCTCTTAACGGCGTCACCGATTCCCTTCGCAAACAAAAACAAATCCAATGGATTCATGTGCGCCACGAAGAGTCGGCCGCGTTCGCGGCGGGTGCGGAAGCGCACCTCACCGGTCGCCTCGCCGTCTGCGCTGGAAGTTGCGGCCCCGGAAATCTGCATCTGATCAACGGACTCTACGATTGTCATCGCAGCCGTGTCCCCGTTGTCGCCATCGCCGCGCAAATTCCCAGTCAGGAGATTGGGAGCGGTTATTTTCAGGAGACGCATCCGGAACATCTCTTCGCGCAATGCAGCCACTACTGCGAATTAGTCTCTCACCCCGAGCAGATGCCGCGTGTTTTGGAAATTGCCATCCAAACCGCCATTGCGCGCCGCGGCGTTTCGGTAGTTGCGCTGCCGGGTGACATCGCCTTGCGCGAAGCGGCTGCCGAATGTCCGCGTTTAACATTTCCGCCGCCGCAACCGAGCGTCTCTCCCTCTGACGACGAAATCGTAAAGGTCGCGAAAGTTCTGAACGATTCGGAAAAGGTAACCATCCTGGCCGGCGCCGGTTGTGCCGGCGCCCATACGGAACTCATCGCCATGGCCGGAAAATTGAACTCGCCGATCGTCCATGCGTTGCGCGGGAAAGAATTCATCGAATATGACAACCCGTTCGATGTCGGCATGACCGGTCTACTCGGATTTTCCTCCGGTTACCGCGCGATGATGAATTGCGACACACTCCTGATGATCGGGACCGACTTTCCATACCAGCAGTTTTTTCCGAAAGACGCGACCGTTGTGCAGATCGACATCCGCGGCGAACAACTCGGGCGGCGCACGAAAGTCGATCACGGAATTGTCGGAGATACCAAAACAACGTTGCGCGCGCTTTTGCCACACCTCAAACAAAGTGACACCGACAAGCATTTGAAATCCGCGCTCGAACATTATCGGAAAGCACGCAAACACCTGGACGAGCTCGCCACCGAAGAGCGCGACAGAAAAGGCAGCCATCCGCAATTTGTCACCCGCGTGTTGAACGAACTCGCCGCGCCCGACGCCATCTTTACCTGCGACGTCGGGACGCCGACGATCTGGGCGTCGCGTTACCTGACCATGAATGGCCGGCGTCGTCTGCTCGGCTCATTCGTTCACGGATCGATGGCCGGCGCATTGCCGCAAGCGATCGGCGCGCAGGTCGCTTACAAAGATCGACAGGTGATCTCAATGTCGGGCGATGGCGGTCTCGCCATGCTCATGGGCGATCTGCTGACGCTGCGACAACATCAATTGCCGGTCAAAATTATCGTCTACCGAAACGACGCGCTCGCCTTCGTCGAATTGGAAATGAAAGCGGCCGGCATTCTCGAGTTCGGAACGGATCTGCAAAATCCCAACTTTGCAAAAATGGCCGAAGCCGCCGGCATGCTTGGATTGACGGCCGAATCATCCCATCAAGTTCGGCCGATGATCGCGCAGGCATTGGAATACCACGGGCCCGCACTGGTCGAAATCCTCGTCCACCGACAGGAGCTCTCAATGCCGCCCACCATCTCACTGGAACAAATGACTGGCTTCAGTCTTTTCGCGCTCCGAGCGGTCTTGAGCGGGCGCGGCGACGAGATTGTCGATCTTGCCAAGGTCAACTTCCTGCGCCGATGGCTCTCGTGACGCTGCTCGCGGCATGAAAACGAACCGGATCGAAGCGTTCAGCGATGGCGTCATCGCCATTCTCATTACCATCATGGTTTTGGAGTTGAAGGCGCCGCACGATCCGACCCCGGCTTCCCTCGCGAAAATGTGGCCGGTCTTTTTTGCTTATGTCCTGAGCTTCATCATCATCGCCATCTACTGGGTCAATCATCATCATCTCATTCACCTGGTGACCCGGGTCGATTCGGTCATTCTTTGGGCAAACATCAACCTGCTCTTTTGGATCTCGCTCATCCCCTGGGTCACGGTTTATCTGGGCGACAATCACGCGCTGCCATTTCCGGTCGCGCTTTACGCCGCTGTCTCGACTGCGGGCGCCATTTCGTTTTTCTTCCTGCGCGTATCGATCGCCCGTCATCATCACGAACCGGAGTTTAAGCGGTTGAACAAAAAAATGGCGCGCAAAAACCTCATCGCCATTCTTATCTATATCGCGGCCATCGCCGCAGCATTCGTCTCCACGCCGCTCGCGTTGGTCATGGTTGCGTTGCCGGCAACGATGTATTTCCTGCCCGAACGCGGGCTCGAAAAATTCGAGCACTAAGGAGAGAGACGCGACTTTGCCATCGCTGTGGCAACGGCTTGAATTGAACTTTGCTCGTAGGTCGCGTTGGGATTAGTGAGAAGAGACAAGAAGGAATGCACATGGCCGGCCTGTTTGATCCGCTCGCGATTCGAGA
>JBEEHZ010000284.1:0-3137 GCA_041167705.1 Verrucomicrobiota bacterium
AACGGACGCCGTCGAAGCGGGCGAGGTTGGCGGACGCTTCAGCGGTCGCGATAAAATAATAAACCGCGATGCCGTAATCGGTGTGTGGCAGGCTAACATCGACAATCTCCGCCCCGAGCGATTGCAACTGTTTGATCGCAACGTCGACCGCCGATTTCACCTGCGGATCGATTCCTTCGATCATGTACTCCTTCGGCAAACCCAAACGCATTCCCTTCAAATCGCGGCCAAGATTCTTTGTGTAATCCGGCACCGGTTCGTTGAGCGATGTCGAATCTTGCGGGTCGTGGCCGGCCATCGCGTTCATGATCAATGCCGAGTCGCGCACCGTTTTTGTGAGCGGCCCAACTTGATCGAGTGACGAGGCAAAGGCGACGACGCCGAAACGCGAAACGCGACCGTAGCTCGGCTTTACGCCGACAACACCACAGAGCGACGCAGGCTGGCGAATCGATCCGCCAGTGTCGGTGCCGAGTCCGCCGAAAGCAGCATCGGCTGCCACCGCCGCGGCCGAGCCGCCGCTGGAACCGCCGGGAACGCGCAACATGTCCCAAGGGTTGCGCGTCACTTTTACGCTCGAGTTTTCCGTGGACGAGCCCATCGCGAACTCATCCATGTTCGTTTTGCCGAACGGGATCGCGCCGGCCGCGCGCAGTTTTTGAATAACAGTCGCGTCATAAGGCGATCGATAATTCGCGAGAATTTTCGATGCGCAGGTGCAGGGCTGCCCCTTCACATTGATAATGTCTTTGATCGCAATCGGCACGCCGCCGAGTGGAAGATCGACATCGGCCTTATCGGCTTCCCTGGCTGCGGCGTCGAAATCGATTGAGAGATAGGCGTCGATTTTGGATTCGACGCTTTCGATTCGCGCACGGAGAGAGTCGATTACTTCCCGCGGCGAAATTTCCTTTCGGCGCAGCAGCGATTGCAGTTCGGCGATGGTCAGCGCCGGCAAGTCCGTCGGACTCATGGCGCGGTCTTCCGATAAACGCGAGGAATCCTATTGAAGTTGAGCCACCCCTCACCCTCCCCTCTCCCCTCGCAGCGAGGGGAGAGGATTAAGGTGAGGGGTGCGGACTGCCCGCACCCGCGATTCCCCGCGTTACTCGCACCGTCAGTCCGGCTCATTCGACAACTTTGGTGACGATGAAGAGCTGGTTCGCTTTGTGGGGCGCGTTGCTCAAGGCTTCTTCGGCGGTGAACCAGTCGCCCGGCTCATCTTCCCGAAACACATTGAAAATGGGAATCGCGTGTGCCGCGGCTTCGACATGACTGACATCAACCTCGCCCAGTTTCTCGGCGTATTTCAAAACGTCGGCCAGTTGTTTTTGGAAAAGTCGCGTTTCTTCGTCGGTCAAATTGACCCGCGCCAGTTTCGACACGTATCCGACATCGAGATCGGTTGCTTCGGCCATAAATTAGAAATGGAGATGGTTGAGCAACCAAATCGCCGCGATCAAAAGCGCAATGATCAGAACGAGAAATACAATCCGTCCTTCGCGACGTTCTTTGCGAAGCGAGGTGCGCCGTTTGCCCGGAGTAGGATCACCGTGACGTTCGTCGTGCAACGCGAACGAAACGTCCAACCGACTGCCGCCCTCACTTGCGCGCATCAACAATTCTTCGCGCTGGCGCTTTCCGATTTCCTCGGCCACGCGCGGCGCCTCCGCGATCATGCGCTCGAGTTTTTTCATCTGATCGCGCAGCTCCGATTCCTGACGCGCCAATTCCTGCTTCGTTTGATCGAGCGTGGAGGCCGATCTAGGCGAACGACGAAGCATGCAGCGTCACCGACCCGTTGACGCCATCCAGAAAAAGAGGAAAAGCGCGATAAATCCGAAAACAATCAGTGGCAAACTGAAGGCGAAGCCGATTTTCATCCATTGCAAAATCGAACGGCCCCCGCCGGAAAAAACAGGTTCAATTTCGGGCAACGCCCCGCCGCCTTCAGTGTCGTCGGTCGCCTGCAGACGGCTGCGTTGCTGACCGAATTCGACGCGCGCGCCTTCCACCGTGCTCAATGCCCGGCTTAGCTCCTTGTGCAAATCGGTGGGGTTCCAGCTTTTCGGATCAATCGCCTCAATCAATTCCAGATGCTGCCCAAAACTTTCCCGCATCGCCCGCAATTGCTCGAGTCGTTTTTGTGCGTCATAAGCCTCGCGTTCCAAAACAACCAGCGAACGCGTCAGCTTATCGCTCATCTCGGCGCGGCCGCGTTCCAGTTCTTCCTGTTTCCGGCTCAGCTCCTCGAGCTCACGCTTTTGTTTTTCGATCTGGTCCTGCTGACGCTTGAGCTGGAGCAGTTGGTCCTGCGCTTTTTGGACTTGGGAATCGAGATGTTCCGGCGACATCGCGTCCTCTTCGCTCAATTCCAGCATTTGTTCGATCGGTCGAATTTTTTCCGGCATGTCAAACTTCTTCAAACGTTGCTCACCTCGCGCATTCTCGCCGCCGACGGCACATTAGTGAACGTTCTCCAGATTTCCACATTGTTTTTTCTGAAAGGACCAAATCCCAAGAACCAAGTTCCAAGGAAGCCCCAAAACTCAAACTTCAATTCATCCAATCGGCGCAGTTGGGGTTTCGAACTTCGTGATTCTTTGGGGTTTGGGTTTTGGTTTTTGGGGATTCCGCGTCAGCGGCCCGGCATCATTTCCAACAGAACGCCTTTGAAATATTCGGTTTCTGGAATTGTCGGCAGCACCGGATGATCAATTGCCTGTTCGAACCGGCGCAATCTTCTCGCCGAGCGGCGCGCATCCACCAGCGCCTCGGCGATTGTTTGCGCAAACGCAGTGTCGCCCACGTGATGTGAGCAGGAGAATGTCGCGAGCAAACCGTTTTTCGAAAGCAATTTGAACGCGCGGACATGCAGCTCGCGATAACCGCGCAAGGCATCACGCAAGCCGCTTTTCGTTTTCGTAAACGATGGAGGAACGAGAATGATCAAATCGTATTCGGCTTCTGCTTTCTCAGCGCCTCGCAAAAACGCAAAAACGTCTTGTTCAATCCAGCGCATGTTGAGTCCATTTCGTTCCGCATTCCGTTTGCCGGCGGCGACGTTGTCTGAATTTTCTTCGACTGCGGCAACGTCCGTCGCGCCAGCTTGACCACACGCGAGCGCGAACGCCCCT
>JBEEHZ010000285.1:0-2531 GCA_041167705.1 Verrucomicrobiota bacterium
TGCGATTTAACGACTCGAAGTTATTGCTCGATCCCTACGCGAAGGCGATCGCGGGCCAGATCAATTGGTCGGACGAAATGTTCGCTTACGTGGTTGGCGGCAAGGAGGAAGACCTCGCCCGCGATTCTCGCGACAACGCCTGGGCGATGTCGAAGTCGGTCGTGATCGACGGCGCGTTCAATTGGGGCGACGACAAACGTCCGAACACGCCGCTGTCGGAAACGGTGATTTATGAAGTGCACGTGAAAGGATTCACGAAATTATGGCAAGAGGTGCCGGAGCAGTTGCGCGGCACTTATGCCGGAGTCGCAAACGAACAGGCGATTCGTTATCTAAAAAATCTCGGCGTGACCGCGATCGAACTTTTGCCGGTGCATACGCATCTCGACGAGAAATATTTGCTCGATCGCGGTTTGATCAACTATTGGGGTTACCAGACCATCGGTTTTTTCTCGCCGCATGCGGCCTATTCGAGCAATCACGAGGCGGGAGCGGATGTGACCGAATTCAAAGGAATGGTCCGCAATCTCCACGCGGCCGGAATCGAAGTGATTCTCGATGTTGTTTACAATCACACCGGCGAAGGAAATCATCTCGGGCCGACCGTCTGTTTTCGCGGCGTCGACAATCCGGCGTATTACCGGCTCCTCGCGGACAATCCGCGTTTCTATTTGGATTACACCGGCACCGGCAATACCGTGGACACACTTTGTCCGCGCACTTTGCAGATGGTGATGGACAGTTTGCGCTACTGGGTGACGGAAATGCGCGTTGATGGTTTTCGTTTCGATCTCGCGCCGGCGCTCGCGCGCGATGGCAGCGGCTTCAACAAATTCCACGCTTTCATCAAAGTCATTCAGCAGGACCCGGTGCTGTCGCAGGTGAAGTTAATCGCGGAGCCCTGGGACGTTGGCGACGGCGGTTATCAAGTCGGCAATTTTCCGGTGCCGTTTTCGGAGTGGAACGGAAAATTCCGCGACGCGATGCGCAGTTTTTGGCGCGGCGACGAAGGTTTCATCGGCGAAGTGGCGTATCGATTGACCGCTAGTCCCGATCTTTATCAGCACGACGGGCGTCAGCCGTACGCGAGCGTCAATTTTATTACCTCGCACGACGGCTACACACTCAACGATCTCGTCAGCTACAACGACAAGCATAACGAAGCCAATGGCGACGAGAACCGCGACGGCGATAATCACAATCGTTCCTGGAACTGCGGCGTTGAAGGTCCAACGGACGATCCGAACATCAACAGTTTGCGGCGGCGACAGCAGCGCAATTTTTTGACGATGCTCTTTTTGTCGCAAGGCGTGCCGATGCTTTTGGGCGGCGACGAGATCGGCCGCACGCAGCAGGGGAACAACAACGCTTATTGTCAGGACAACCAGATCAGCTGGCTGAATTGGCAGCGGAACGAACAACAAAATCGATTGCTCGAGTTCACCAGAAAATTGATTCAGTTGCGGCGCCAGCATCCGGTTTTTCGCCGTCCGAAATTTTTTCAGGGCCGGCGCGTCCGTGGCGGCGAGATTAAGGACGTGATGTGGTTCAATCCCGGCGGCAACGAAATGAGCGAAGAGGAATGGACGTCGCCATTCGTGCGTTGTCTTGGAATGCTGGTCAGCGGCGACGCCGCGGATCTGGTGGACCCGCACGGAGAACCGATGCGCGACGATACTTTTCTGCTTTTGATCAACGCGCATCACGAACCGATTTCGTTTGTGCTTCCGGGCGAGGAACAGCTCGAGTGGGAACAGATTCTCGATACCACGAACGAGGATGGTTTTCTCAAGACGCCGAAAAAGTTTTCGTCCGGCGACGATGTCGACGTTAGTGGACGGGCCGCATGTTTGTTGAAGCTGAGCCGGGGCGAGCAACCGCGCGCACGTCACGAGTCGTGGAAGAAGCGTGCTTTCGCAGCTCTCGCTGCGATTACGGGAGAGGAAGAGCGCGCGAAAAATAGGTAGGGCGGTTCACCGAACCGCCCACGGGCGATTGAGGTCAATCGCCCCTACCTGCCGGCAATAATTCTGATCAACGCAAGATTGCAACGCGGCGCGATTCTATTATAGAGAATTCATGAGCGCTTCTTTGACGCGCCGGGAAGATGCTCGTCCCGTTTGCTTATGATACCGGCTTCACTCGTCATCGCAGCAGATCGCGGCAGCTTGAAAGCTTATCAGGTCAACGTAACGCCTACCCGCGGGCCGAGTTTGAAATTGATTCAAGCGTTCGATATTACCGCTGCGCATGGCAGACTTGTCGACAAGGTCAGCGACCTAGCCGGACGCTTTCCGGTCACCGAAGGCGCAGGCGCGCACCGCGGAGCGGCTTCCATTTCCGAGAGTAAACTTGAAACCGAGACCGATCGCCGCATTAACAAAGAGCTGGCCGAGCAAATCGCCAAGATTGTTAACGGCAGCGGCAAGGAAGGCTGGGCGTTCGCCGCGCCGTCCGAGATTCATGGGGCGATTGTCGATCTTCTACCGGATCGCGTGCGGAATCGGATTGTCGAGCATGTGAAATCCGAT
>JBEEHZ010000286.1:0-4732 GCA_041167705.1 Verrucomicrobiota bacterium
GATACTACTTCGGCAACGTTTCATTTCACGGTCAGATGATTTACGGGGCGGACGCTTTGCGCGGGCAGATCGAGGATTTATTAAAACAACCTTTCACCGACGCGCGGGTTGCCGACATTCCGCGTCGTCTTCAGGCTTATTTCAAAACGCGTGGCTACTATGAAGTGAAAGTTGAAGCAACGGCCGAGCCGACGGCAGCGGTCGACGGCCGCATTCCGATAGACGTCGCGATTTCGCCCGGTCAAATTTATCACTTTAGCGGCGAAGTTTTTGTCAACGGCCTGACGCGATTGCGTCCGAGTTTTGTCCAGAAACGATTCAGTTCGCTCGCCGGAAAAACTTACAGCCCGGAAGCTTTGGATGACCGCTTCCGCACGTTGATGCGGACCGGTTTGTTCAATGTCCTCAAAATCGAGCCGACGCCGATCGCGGATGAAGATTCACTTCTGTTAAACATTTCTGCCGAAGAAGCGAAGAGCAAGCAGTTCGGTTTCTCGCTCGGTTACGGCACCTTCGAAGGCGGAATCATTGGAGCGCAATTCCGGGACGGCGACCTGTTCGGCTATGGCCGGCCGTTTACCATCTCGGCGGAAGTCTCGCAGCGCAGCTACAAAGGCGAATTTCTTTTCGAGGATCCCTTTCTTTTCGATACCGATTTCAGTTTCAAAAATCGGACGGCCGCATTCACTTTTGATTACGACGGCTATTCCAAGTTTGAATTGGGCGACCGGGTCGAACTCAGCCGCAAGATCACGAAACAATACGAAGTCGGTTTGGTCTTTGCTGTCCGTCACGTCGAAATAACGCAAACCTCGATTGCTCGGCGGTTTCTCGGTGATACTTCGTATTTCGCGAACTCGCTCGGGTACACTCAAACGCTCGACTTGCGCGAAAGTCCGCTCGTCGCGCCGCGCGGTTTGCTGATCAACAACACTCTCGATGTCGCTTCGACTGTGTTCGGCAGCGACATTCAACTCATCCGCGCCACCGGGCGCATCGCCTATTTTTTACCCTTTGGACCAAAATCGTTGACGCCTGGCGTGGTCGAAGATCAAACGATGCCGCCATTGCGACGCTGGTTCGAGCAATCATCGCTCGCGTTCGGCGCGCGCGCCGGCGTTGTGCATTCGCTGAATCATTCGGGTCCGGACGAACCGACCACGCTCCCGATTGACGAGCGATTTTTTAACGGCGGCGCAACCAGCGTCCGAAGTTTTGGCGTACGCGATCTTGGACCGCACGATCCGAAAGGAAATCCGATCGGTGGCGAATTCTACACGGTCTTCAATGTCGAGTACACCTTTCCGATTTACGGTGAGCTCCAGGGCGCACTGTTCTTTGATGCCGGCAATTTACTTCCCACTTCCGAAGAACCCGGCGTGGACAACATGCGTTATGCGCTCGGCGGCGGCTTACGCTACAAATTGCCGATTGGCCCGATTCGACTCGATTATGGATGGAACCCAGACCGCGCGGCCGGTGAAGATTTCGGCGCGTTTCATTTGAGTTTCGGCTTTGCCTTTTGATTGGAGGGACGGGCTCCGTCCCGTCCTCTTACTTTAGTTGGACGACACGGAGGTCGTCCCTCCATTATTAGAGAGCCAATACGAATGAAAGATCGACAGTCGCGTTCACGAGGGGAGCTCGGCGATATTCCCGTCGCGGAGTTTCGCAAACAATTGCATCAGCTCGCGGACTGGATCGCCGACTATCGGGAAAGCATCAGTGGAATCCGCGTTGCGCCGAATGACAAACCTGGCGCGATTCGGGCCGCGCTTCCTGCGCAGCCACCTGAGCATGGCGAATCGTTCGAGAACATTCTCGCCGATGTCGATCGATTAATCGTTCCCGGAATGGTGCATTGGAGTCATCCGATGTTTCTTGGCTACTTCGGATGGACGGCGACTGCAGCGGGTCTTCTTGGCGAGATCATTACTGCACCGCTCAATGTGAATGCGATGACGTGGCGGACGTCGCCCGCGGCCACCGAACTGGAAACAGTCGTGATCGATTGGTTGCGACAGTGGCTGGGGTTGCCCAACCAATTCGACGGGGTCGTTTACGATACTGCATCGGTCGGAATCATGCACGCGCTGGCAGTCGCGCGCGAAGAAGCCGCGCCGTCCACTCGAAAACGCGGATTGATTGGTGCGCGGGCTCCGGCCTTTCGTGTTTACGCTTCCGATCAAGCGCATAGTTCCGCCGAGAAAGCAGCCATCGCGCTTGGTTTGGGCGAGGAAAACGTGCAACGCGTACCGAGCGACGCCGAATTTCGTCTCGATGTGGCCGCGTTGCGCGCGATGATCGAGCGCGACCTGCGCGAAAAATTCAAGCCACTTGCGGTTGTCGCGACGGTGGGCACAACATCAACCGCCAGTGTCGATCCGGTTCCGGAGATCGCGAAGATTTGCCGCGAACACAAGATGTGGCTGCACATCGATGCCGCCTATGGCGGCGGATTTACGATGTTGCCGGAATTTAAATGGATGGCGCAAGGTTGGAACGAAGCGGATTCCATCATCATCAATCCGCACAAGACGCTGTATGTTCCGCTAGACTTCAGCGTGCTCTACGTTCGCGACTTGGAGCGTTTGCGGCGCGTCTTCGCCCTGGTCCCGGAATATCTACGAGGGGACACGGTCGAGGCTGAAAAAAATTACATGGACTACGGCATTCAGCTCGGCCGGAGATTTCGCGCCTTGAAAGCATGGGTAATCTGGCGCGTGTTTGGTCGCGAAGGAATGGTTGCGTTTATGCGCGAACACGTCCGGTTGGCAGGAATTTTTACCAATTGGATCGAGATCGACAATCGCTTTGAGCTGGCCGCGCCGGTTGTGCTGCCGGTTGTTTGTTTCCGCTTTACCGGTTCTGAGGTAGGGCCGGCGCGCCGCGCTGACCGGACGCCGCAGCGCGGCGTCCCTACCACCGACAAGACAGACAGCCTGAACAGCGAGATCGTCGAACGGATCAACGCGAGCGGCCGCGCGTATCTCACGCAAACAAAATTGCGTGGGCGCACCGTCATGCGGATCGGTTTGGGTAATGTGCTCACGACCGAGCAGCATCTTTGCAATGTCTGGGAGCTGATACAAAGCACGGCGGGCGAACTGAAGGGACGCGCTCTGTCGCGTCCCTAATATTTGGGACGACACTGAGGTCGTCCCTCCAAAAAATTGGAGGGACAGGCTCCGTCCTGTCCCATTAATCTGGGTAAACCCCTCCCAGAGCGTGAACAACATTGGCCGTAAACATCCGCCACATTTTCCAGCTGTTGAGCACCACAACGTTTCAATCATTATCTTCGTCACGGTTTGCACGAAGAACCGTAAACAAATTCTCGCGACGATTTCAGGTCACGATCTCTTGCGGACCGCTTGGGCGACTCGTCCTTCGTGGCTTGTTGGACGATACGTGATTATGCCCGATCACATTCATTTGTTTTGTGCTCCTGCAGTCCTGCCCGCACAACCATTAGCAAAGTGGATAAGTTTTTGGAAATCGCAGGCCGCAAGAAATTGGGACTCTCCCAAAGATTTACCACTGTGGCAGCGTCATTTCTGGGACACGCAACTTCGAAAGGGCGAGAGTTACGATGAAAAATGGGAGTACGTTGTGAAAAACCTCGTTCGGGCGGGTTTGGCAAAGCAATCGCAAGATTGGCCCTATCAAGGCGAACTAAACGCTCTCGCGTGGTAATGGAGGGACGCGCTCCGTCGCGTCCCTCCAGAAAAAAAGTTGGCACGCGCTCGTGCATCCGTAAATTGCCCGCCCGCCAATGATTAAAATTCTCCGTAAACATCGCAACTGGCTCATGATTGTAATCGCGATCCTGGCCCTGCCGTTTTGCCTTTACTTCGTCAAAAGCGATACCAGCCAGATTCGTTCCGATAACTTCGTGGAAATGTACGGCCGAAAAGTCACGATGACGGAGGCCCATCGGGACGCGCGTTTATTTCAGCTTTCGCAGCTACTCGGCATGTCGGATCTGCTAGACGGTCTCGCGCCGGGTAGCGGGACCGACGATCAGAAAATCGCGACGTTCATTATTAATTTGATTGTGTTGCGGCACGAAGCCGAGCGGCTCGGGATTGAACCGGCTGATTCGGAGATCGTGGATGCAGTGCGAAATTTTCCAGCGTTTAAAGGCGCGTCCGGTTTCGACACCGCCAAGTATGATCAAGTTGAGCAAGCAGTTCTTCCCTCGTTTGGGTTTACCGATGAGCAACTGCGCGAGCTCGCGCGTGATCAGCTTTGCCTGAAGAGAATCAAGGAGGTCGTCGCCTCGGGCGTGTCGTTTCCGGAGAGTGAAAGCAAATCGAATTACGAACAGCTTTACGGCAAAAACTTTGTCAGCGTCGTGCGTGTCCATTCGGCTGATTTCGTCAAAGAGATCAAAGTGAGCGATGACGACATCAAAAAATATTACGAGGCGCACAAAAGCGAACTGAAAACCGAAGAGAAACGAAAAGTGGAGTTTGTCCGGCTGGCGTTGAGCGAAGAACAGAAAAAATTGAAGGACAAGGAACGGATCGACGCCCTCCAAAAACTGGCCGACCGGGCCAATGATTTCTCGCAAGCGCTGCTCGAGAAAGGCGCAGATTTTCACCAGGTCGCGGCCAAATTTCAATTGCCGATCGAGACAACCGGTGAATTCACCACCTCCACGCCGGATCCAAAATTGAAGGCCGATCCGCAGCTGAATAAGGCTGCGTTTACGTTGACGCCACAGGAA
>JBEEHZ010000287.1:0-5288 GCA_041167705.1 Verrucomicrobiota bacterium
CAATCCGCGCGTGTTCATGAAGGTAAGCAGCGCAATCATCGCCAGCCCGACGAGTTGCGCGGTGGAAAGGGAGAGCGCATAGCCGCCGAATCGAATGGGTTCGATGAAATAGTTCTTCTCCGATACCCAGGGGATCAGGACCCCAGTGTAGCGTGCGAATCCGACGGCGACGGCCGCGATCGTGCCGGTCTGAATAACGAGGAAAAGAGTCCAGCCGTAAAGAAAACCCCAGAGCGGCGAGAAGGCTTCGCGCAGATAAACATATTGCCCGCCGGCCTTCGGCATCATCGCCGCTAATTCGCCATAAGAGAGCGCGGCCATGAGCGTGAGCAGACCGGTGACGAGCCAAACGACCAGCAACCAACCGGGCGCGCCAACCTGCCGCGCGATAATTGAGGAGACGATGAAAATGCCGGAGCCGATCATCGAACCCGCGACGAGCATCGTCGAATCCAGCAAACCGAGACCCCTGACAAATTTTTCGTCGGCGCGCGTCGGCGAAGTCATTGCGCGAAAGTTAATCATTATCCGACCGAATCGAGCAACGCCAAAACGCAGCTTTTTCTAGGCCAGACGTGAAACCGCTTTCGCGCACGATGAAGCATGCTATTCTCCGCCGCGTGAAAATCCCGGCCGGATCGTTCCTCCTGAAACTATTGTGGCTCGTTGTCGTGACTCTGTTGACGGCGTCGGAAATTTGCCCGGCCGCGTCAAAGAATGCACCCCCATCCGCTTCAAATTCTTCTGTTCCACGTTTTGAAGCCCTGCCACTGACGCGTTCACGGCAAAACCACCTTTTGGTTCGCACGTTCATCAACGGAAAACCAGCCCTGCTTGGCGTTGACAGCGGCGCACCGATCAGCGCCATCGCACTGAAGCGCCGCGCACATTTTGGACTCACGGGCATTCCCGGAAGTTCAACGTTACCGGCCCGCCTCCAAATCAACGGCGCTTTCAACAACGTCGCTATCGCGCATAACTTCCGCATCGGCGCGCTCAACCTGGTCGACGAGCCTGTAGTGGTTGTCGATCTATCGGGTTCCGGTCGTGCTTCGCGCATGCTCCACGAACAGGAAATCGATGGGATTTTGGGCGCTGATATTCTCTTTCCGACCGGTGCCGTTCTCGACTGCCAGAAACAGATGTTGATCCTGAAAATGGATCCCGGATTGCCGGGCAAAACACCGGGCACAGATTACCGCGGCCTTCGCAGCATGCCGATTCGCGTGAGCGAAACCTATAACCTTTACGTAGACGCAGCCATCAACGGCGAACCCGCGCGCTTGATGGTAGACACAGGCGCGTTTGCTACGTTGCTACACCGCGGATTTGTTCGGCGACTGCACGTCCCGCTTCATGAGACGGAGTTCAGTTCGTCCGCCGTTAACTTGAAGCAGCGTGGCGTGCAAGTCGCACGCATCCGCCGGCTCTCCGTCGGCTCGGTGGATATCATGGGTAAGGACGTCGGCGTGGTCGATCTGGAAGGTCTCATTCATAGCGATCTGCTCCGAGGTTCCCAGCCGGTGGCGGGACTGCTCGGGGCCGAGATTCTTCGGACCCATCATGGGATCATCGACTTCGGCACCCGCACGCTTTATCTGAAGAATTGATCGCGCCAAGGCGTTGAATCGCGTCGGGTCGTCATGTGCGAGCGCTCAATCACAGTCGTTGCAAGGATTGTATTATATGCAACCTTTTGGTTGCATATAAGCCTCCGCATGGACGATGTCTTTAAAGCCTTGGCCGACCCAAACCGGCGCGCACTCCTTGATCAGCTTCATCTCCAAAACGGCCAGACTTTGAACCAGCTCTGCCGGCATCTCCGCATGACGCGGCAAGGCATTGCCAAACATCTCGGTCTACTGATTAAAGCGGAGCTGGTTGTTCCCCTTTGGCGGGGCCGCGAAAAATTACATTATCTCAACCCGGCGCCACTGAAACAGATCTCCGAGCGTTGGATCGACAAACACAAAGAGGCCTGTCTCCGCGCTCTGACCGATCTGACCAGGGGATTAAATGCTTTGAAGCCGAAGGCTAGTTGAACGCGGCTCACTCGACGTCGATTTCGCGAACGCCTTTTTGCTGACGAATCGTTTCGACTTGGTTTCGAATCTTGTCGGCAAGCCCGACGTGATGCGGAATCGCTTCGATGAGAACGAACGGCGAAGAAGTGTCCGAAGTGTTGAGCTGGACGTTTTCGATGCCGCACAGTCGATAGGCAAACGGCTGCCGGGTCTCGATGTCCTTCACGCGATACAACTCGAGCGTATCGATCACTTTGCTAAAAACGCCCTCGCTCATTTTCAATCGTTCACTGGTGAGCTCGTAAACCTTGCATTTCGTTTGGAGATAACGCTTGCCGGCGATAAAGATTGGCACCGCAAGAAGAATCAGAATGTACGGCGCAAAATTACTTACGTCCGACGACTGCCGCCGAACCATCACGAAGAGGATTACAATTACCGCGGCGAGCAAAACCTGGAGAACGAAGAATCCGGAGTTTTTCCATTGCGAAACATTACCACGCCAAACAGTCTCCTCGGCCATCCCGGATTTCTAACGCCATGGCTTCAATCAAACAAGCATTCGTCCTTGGCGCCGGACTTGGGACAAGGCTTCGCCCGCTCACGGACGATTTGCCGAAACCACTGGTGCCGATTTTTCACAAGCCGTTGATCGCTTTCGCGCTCGATCATTTGATCGACATCGGGATTCGGGAAATTTTCATCAACACCCACCGGTTGCCCGAGGCTTTTGCAAAAGCGTTCCCGGAAAACAGCTATCTCGGAGCGTCACTCACCTTCGTCAACGAACCGGTGCTGCTTGAGACCGGCGGCGGCATTAAGAACATCGAAGAGCGCTTAGGGCGGGAGCCCTTCATTACTTATAGCGGAGATGTTTTGACGGACATTCGTTTGCAGCCCTTGATCAATGAGCATTTCAATCGCGGTAACGACGTTACTCTCGCGCTTCGCAAGACCGGCTTGGGCTCGGCAATCGCGTTTCGCGAAAATCAGGTCGTCGATATTTCGAATCGCTACGGCGTTCCGGGCGAATACGATTTTGCCAACATCGCAGTATGGAGCCCGTCGGTCTTCGCGCGCATTCCACCAAAGCAAAAGATCTCGTTCATTCCAATTCTCGGAGATTGGATCGCGCAAGGCGGAAAGATTGGCGGCGTCGTTCTCGAAGAAGGCAAGTGGTTCAACCTCGGTTCGCGTGCCGAATATTTCGAAGTGCATCGAGTGATTTCGAAAGAAGGTTGGCGGCCGGCGCAGGTCAAAGCGCCGGACTGGTGGGCGCCGATCCATCCGAGCGCCGTGGTCGATCCGAGCGCGCAAATTCGCGGCTGCTCGGCGGTGGGGAAAGATTGCCGTGTCGGCGGCGGCGTTTTGCTGCAAGACACAATCTTATGGCCCGGTGCACAAATTGCTTCCAAAAGTGAGCTTATTGGTTGTATTGTCCGCGCCGAAAAAACCGTCAGCGGCCCTCATCGCAACATCGACATCTGATAATGAGAACCGAAGTTCTTCTTCGCCAGACGCGGCGACACTTTCCGCGATTCAATGTCGATGAAGTAAAAATTTTGCCGATCGAGAAAGGTGGGTCGGACCGGAAATTCTACCGGGTTCGTTGCTCGTCCGAGCAATCGCTTATTCTGGTGAAATACAATCTCGAGCGCGAAGAGAACCGTCACTACGTCGAGATCGCGCAGTTTCTGGAGACCTACGACATTCACGCTCCGAGAATTTATTATCACGACGTTGATGAGGGCTTGATCTGGCTGGAGGATCTGGGCGAGCGCGATCTGTTTGGTTATCGAGATGAGCCCTGGCTGGTGCGGCGCGCCTTTTACGAATCGGCTTTGGATGAGGTCCGTAAACTCCATCAACTGCCGGAAGCGATTTGCATCGAGATGCATCAGCATTTGCCGGCCGAATTCAACGCTGCCCTTTATCTTTGGGAGCAGAATTATTTCTTCGAAAACTGTCTCGGTCGCTATTTCAAAATTGAACCGGCCAAGATTGACAATTTAGCGGCGCTTCCGGCCTTTCGCGACATTGCGGAGAAATTGGCGGGCCTCCCTCGGGTTTTGGTTCACCGCGATTTTCAGTCCCAAAACATTTTGCTTCGGAATGGTCAGGCCTACTTGATTGATTTTCAGGGAATGCGTCCAGGCCTCGCGCAATACGACCTCGCTTCATTGCTTTACGATCCTTACGTCGAACTCACTCAGGCCGAACGGGACGAGTTGCTCGAGCACTACTGCGGCGGGCAGCCGGCTGCGGATTTTTTGGAAACGCTGCGGCTGTGCGCGATGCAGCGGTTGATGCAGGCCTTGGGCGCGTACGGATTTCTCGGCCTGGTCAAAGAGTACAAGGATTTCCTTCAACACATTCCGACAGCCGTGCAGTCGCTGCGTGAAGTCGTAGGCAAAATCGACGGTCTCGAATCACTCGAAAAATCTCTCGCCGGCCTTCCGTAATTTTTTGCGCAATCGCTCGAATGCGAGACGACGCCTTACGTCGAACTCTGCAAACAAATGGAGTTCGCTAATCCGAACAACGGCTAACGGTTTTCCGTCAGCTCACGAATGGATTCGTCTGGCGTTCGGTGCCGATTTTGGTCGGCGGTCCGTGACCTGGAAGAACCGTCACGTCGTCGCCCAGGGGAAAAAGTTTTTGGCGGATTCCGTTGAACAAGAGATCGACATCTCCGCCCGGTAAATCCCATCGGCCGACGCCACCGGCAAAGAGCACATCCCCGCCGATAAGCAGATTGTCTTTGCGCGAAAAGAAGCAAAGGCTGCCCGGACAATGACCGGGCACTTCGAGCACCTGAAACTCCGCGCCAAGAAAATTTCGAGCCGGCGTTTCTTCGATAAAAAAGTCCGGCTTCGCCGGTTCTATCTCTAATTCGAAGCCGAAATTCCGAAAGAACTCTCGATCCGAAATCATCGGCGCGGTCACAGGATGGCAGCCGATCTGGCAATTGAAGCGATGTTTGATTTTGGCGACGTCCTGGACGTGATCAATGTGGCCGTGAGTAAGTAAGAGCATCTTTAGATCGACCCCGCGCGAATCGACCCAGTCGCAGGCACCTTGAGGCGCATCAAAGAGAATCCAGCCTTCCGGCGCAGAGACGAGATAGCAGTTGGTCTCGAAAACACCGCCGCAAAACGCCTCGTAGGTCATCGGGTTGATTCTAAACGATAGGTTGAATAAGAGCTACTTAGCCAAGTGAGGGATTTACCGATGCTGTCTTCTGGTGGACATCGAGAGCAGATT
>JBEEHZ010000288.1:0-4031 GCA_041167705.1 Verrucomicrobiota bacterium
GATCATGGGCACTAAATTTGGCGACACGGAGAAGATGCCTTTGCTCGTCGCCGTCCGCTCCGGCGCGCGCGATTCGATGCCCGGGATGATGGATACGATTCTAAATCTCGGCCTGAACGATGAGACGGTGAAGGCGCTCGTCCGCGCGACAAAGAACGAGCGTTTCGCGTGGGATTGCTATCGCCGCTTCATTCAAATGTACGGCGACGTCGTCATGGGCGTGCAGAAACGTGAAGGCGAGGATCACGATCCATTCGAATCCGTCATCCACAAGCTGAAGCACGATCATCACGAGGAGGAAGTGGACGACGCGCATCTGACCGTCTCGGATTACAAGGTACTCGTCGCACGCTTCAAAGCGCTGGTGAAGGAACGGACGGGCAAAGCATTTCCTAATGACCCGTGGGAGCAACTCAAAGGCGCGGCTGGCGCCGTGTTCGGCTCATGGATGAACGACCGGGCGATTGTCTATCGCCGGAAATACAACATCCCGCAGGACTGGGGCACGGCCGTGAACGTTCAGGCGATGGTTTACGGCAATACCGGCGAGAATTCCGGCTCCGGCGTTGCCTTTACCCGCAATCCGGCGAACGGCGTGAACGAGTTCTACGGCGAATTTCTGATCACTGCGCAAGGCGAGGACGTGGTCGCGGGCGTCTGCACACCGCAACCCGTTATCGAGTTGAAGAAGCTGATGCCGAAGAGCTACGCGGAATTGCTCAAGGTGCGCGCGACACTCGAAAAACATTTCAAGGACGTGCAGGACGTCGAGTTCACCATTCAGGACGGCAAGCTTTTCATGCTGCAAACGCGCAACGGCAAACGCACCGCCGCGGCCGCGCTCAAGTTCTCCATGGACATGTTCAAGGAGAAGCTCATCGATTGGAAAACCGCGGTCATGCGCAACCCGGCCGATCAGTTAGACCAACTTCTCGCGCCGATCTTCGACGTTAACGAAGTAAAGAAAGCAAAAGCGATCGCGAGCGGACTTCCGGCCGGTCCCGGTGCGGCTTCGGGAAAGATTTATCTGAATGCGGACCGTGCGGCAGCTGCGGCGGAGAAGGGCGAGAAGGTGTTGCTCGTGCGCAACGAAACAAGTCCGGAAGATTTGCGTGGCATGATTGCGGCCGAAGGAATTCTAACCGCGAAAGGCGGCGTCTCGTCGCATGCCGCGCTCGTCGCGCGGCAGATGGGCAAGGTCTGCATCTGCGGCGCTTCAGCGTTGCAAATCGATTACGGGAACAAGACCGTTTCCGTGAAAGGGCAGACCCTCAAGGAAGGCGACTTCCTTTCGATCGACGGAACTTCCGGCACTGTTTACGCGGGCGAGCTCGCTACCGCGCCGAGCGAAATCATTACCGGCATGTTACACGGCGATAAGGCGGCGCAGCAAACGGAGAAGTTTAAATCGTTCAACCAACTCATGACCTGGTGCGCGGAAGCCGCGCGTCTCGACGTCCGTTGCAACGCCGACAACCCCGGGCAAACCGAAAACGCCCTCGCCTTTGGCGCAGTCGGCATTGGTCTCACTCGCACCGAGCACATGTTTTTCGAGGGCGATCGCATCGACGCCATGCGCGAAATGATCCTGGCCGACAATGTGAAAGATCGCAAAGCAGCGCTCGCGAAATTGCTGCCGTATCAGCGCGACGATTTCATCGGCATCTTCAAAGCGCTCAAAGGTTATCCGGCGACGATTCGTTTTCTCGATCCGCCACTGCACGAGTTCCTTCCGCACGAGGCAAAATCGCAGGCCGACCTAGCGAAGAAGATTGGCATTAGCGCGGAGAGGATTGCGCAACGCGTCGCGCAACTTCACGAATTCAATCCGATGCTCGGTCATCGCGGTTGCCGACTCGGCATTGCTTACCCGGAGATCACCGAGATGCAGGCGCGCGCGGTTTTCGAAGCGGCCGCTGACGTTGCGAAGCAAAAGATCAAAGTGAATCCGGAAATCATGATCCCGCTCGTTGGCTTCAAGAAAGAATTCGATCTGCAGGCCGAGATCGTTCATCGCGTCGCCAAGGAAGTGATGGCGAAGAAGAAGGTGAAATTCAATTATCTGGTCGGCACTATGATCGAAGTCCCGCGTGGCGCGTTAACCGCGGATGAGGTCGCCAAGAGCGCTGAGTTTTTCAGCTTCGGGACTAACGACCTCACGCAAATGGCGCTTGGTATTAGTCGCGATGACATGGGCAACTTCCTCATGCCTTATGTAGAGAATGAGATCTTCAAAAAGAATCCGTTCGCGACGCTGGATCAAACTGGCGTCGGTCAGTTGATGCAAATCGCGGTTGAGAAGGGCCGTAGTAGTCGCCCCGAGATCAAGTTAGGCATTTGCGGTGAGCACGGTGGCGATCCTGACAGCGTAAAATTCTGCCATCGGCTCGGTTTGGACTACGTCAGTTGCAGTCCGTTCCGTGTGCCGATCGCGCGCCTCGCCGCCGCTCAGGCCGCTATCGCGGAGTAGATGTCGATCTTTTGATCTACTTCGCTCCAGACTGCGCGGCGTGAAATGCCAGCCACGCGTTCCAAGCACGTTCCCAATTCTGTTTTTCAGCCCAGCATTGGGCTTCGAGGTAGCGGAAATAGGCGGGCGAATTTGCGCGCTCACTGAAATGTCGCGCAGTCATGAGCGCGTCATCGACCCGGCCGCTTTGCATTTGCGCTCGGTAAAGTTCGTAACCAATCGCATAGTTGTCAGGCGCGGCACGAAAGCTACTCTCCAATTGTTGGAGCGAAGCGCTGGGAGTAATGCGCGGCAACGCGACCGGTTCGCCATAACGCTGAGTCAATTCGTAAGCGGTGCGGAAATCATTTTGGCTGGCGGCATATTTGCCGACCCCGAGCCATGCGTACGGCAACCAATCCGGGTGCTGCGCAGTTGCTCGAGAAAGTTCAGCGGGGTCGCCGCGTTCCGACCAAAAGGCAAAGAGCGCGAGTTTCTCCGTTTCGCTGAACGAACTGAGATCGGGATCGTTCTCCAAGACTTTGCCAAGTGCGCGGTTGAACTCGGCACCGGAGATTCGCGCGAGATATGGCAATGCGAGATCGTGACGGCTGACACCGAGCTCAGCGAGAATCCGGCTTACTTCGGGACTGCGCAGCGATGCCTTGCTCAGCATACTGGCAAATACTCCGGCGCGTTCCGGTCCCGCACGACGCAACGCTTCGCGCCACGCGGTCGCGGCCAGAACGGGTTGCGATGAAAGCCAGACGTTGCCTTCCGCCAATGGCAGTTCATAAGAAATTTGCTCGAGAAAACGCGCGCGCCGGAAATCGGTCAGCGCGTTCTCGGTTTGCTTCAATTGAGCCTCGGCAATCGCGCGGGAAAAATAAAGTTCCCAGTCGAGTGGCGCCCATTTCAATCCCGTGGTGGTGACCGCAACAGTTTCAGTGAAATTCCGTTCGCGATTGTGGATGGTGGCGAGTTGCTTGGCGTTAGTGACACCCACCGAACCGGGAAGCAGTTTCTGTCCTCGTGCGGCGACGACCCATGACGCGCCGACAACAAGCAAAACTAACCCCACCAACCGGAATAAGATCGACACCGATCGGCTCGGTTTGAATGAGTGCGGGCGATGAAGCGAGAGACCGAGCAAGAATGTCGCGGCAAACATTGTTCCGACGCGATGTCCCGAAACATCAACGAGCCCATGCAGCGCGAACAGGATGGCAGCGATGAGGGTGGCGAGCCGATAACGCTGATTGGTTCCTTCCCGCAGAGGAAAAACTTTCCGAATGATGAAGAAGAGTCCGATGACGACAAGAACGACTGCGACCCAACCGAGCTCGGTCCAAAGCCACAGCCAATCACTTTCGGGATGAATCGCGCGGCGGTCGCTGTAGGAAGCTGCTCGAAAGATTGCGAAGACGTCTTCAAAATTACCAAGGCCGATTCCGACCCAGGGCGAGTCGCGAATCAGTTGAAAGACGTCGGAAAAAATCCGCCAACGGAAATCGCTCGAAATGCCGGCGTCAGCGAGATTGCGGAGATGAAAACGTTCGAGCGTTTGCCCGCCAAAAAGGAG
>JBEEHZ010000289.1:0-4972 GCA_041167705.1 Verrucomicrobiota bacterium
TTCCGTCCCGCCGCCGCAACCCGTTGACAAAGGCCATACCAGAACCAGCTACGTGCTGCGGACGGGCCAACCTCTCCTGCTCACCAGAGAACTCGAAGCGCAGCTGTTCGAACGAGGCGCGATCGCAGATAGCGGCTCCGATTCGGCTTCGTGGCTGGGCGTCCCCTTGCGCACCCCTACACGCACGATCGGCGTCCTCGCGGTCCAGCATTACGAACAGGAAAACGCCTACAGCCAGCGCGACTTGGAATTCCTCTCCTCGGTCACAGATCAGGTCGCCCTGGCTATCGAGCGCAAGCGGGCGGAAGTAGAACTCCGTCTTGCCAAAGAGGCGGCGGAAGCGGCCACTCGCATCAAGAGCGAATTTCTCGCGAACATGAGCCATGAGATCCGCACACCAATGAACGGCGTGATCGGCATGACTGGGTTATTGCTCGACACCGAGCTCAGCGCGGAGCAGCGCAGATTCGGGGAGGCCATCCAAGGCAGTGCCGAGTCGCTTCTCACGGTAATCAACGACATCCTCGACTTTTCAAAGATCGAAGCAGGCAAGCTCACTTTCGAAGAACTCGATTTCGATTTGCACGAAGCGGTCGACGGCAGCTTGGAAATGCTCGCGCAACGGGCGGAGAGCAAAGGCCTCGAACTCGCCTGCCTCGTGGAATCCAATGTGCCGGTGCATCTTCGTGGTGACCCGGGCCGCTTGCGCCAGGTCCTGATTAACTTTGTCGCCAACGCGATTAAATTCACCGAACGGGGCGAAGTGATAGTGAAAGTTTCGCTCGAGAGCGAAACCGAAACGAATGCTTTCCTGCGCTTTGAAGTCAAAGACACGGGGATTGGTATTTCAGCTGAAGCGCAAGCGCGGCTTTTTCAGGCTTTCAGTCAGGCCGATGGTTCCACCACAAGGAAATACGGCGGCAGCGGATTGGGTCTCGCCATTTCTAAACAATTGATCGAGCGCATGCACGGCACGCCCGGAGTCGAAAGCGTTCCAGGCCAGGGCTCCCTGTTTTGGTTCACCGCCCATCTAACGAAGCAGCCGAAGAGAGCGCACGCTCCAGTTGAAAGTGAATTAGTCAACTTGCGTGTGCTCATCGTGGACGACAACGAAACCAATCGTCACATCCTGCAACAACAGACGCGCGCTTGGAAGATGCGTAGCGGCACAGCTACGAATGCTGACGAGGCGCTGGTTGAATTACGGAGCGCGCTGGAAGCGGATGATCCCTTTCAGATCGTCCTCTTGGACATGCAAATGCCGGGAACGAATGGATTGACTCTTGCCCGCGCTATCAAATCCGAAAGCAAGCTCGCCGGCGTGCGGTTGGTCTTGCTCTCTTCTTTGGGAGGCCGGGTTAGCGCCGACGAATTGAAAGCCGCCGGCATTGACGATTGTCTCGTCAAACCGGTGAAGCAATCACTTCTCTTTGATTCGCTCGCAACGGTCATGGCGAGTGCTGCGGTTGGATCAACGATCAAGGCGAAAAAGGTTTTGCCTCCTTCAAGTTCCCCGGCTCTCGCCACTCAGAAATTGCGCATACTCTTGGCGGAGGACAATACCGTAAACCAACAGGTTGCTCTGGGCCTTTTGCAGAAACTTGGTCACCGCGCGGATGCCGTGGCTGACGGAACTGAAGTGTTGGAAGCGCTTAACCGTATTCGTTACAACGTCGTCTTTATGGATTGTCAGATGCCACTGCTTGATGGCTACGAGACGACGCGCCGCATCCGGAAGCTCGAGCAAAAACGCACAACGCCGTTCGATTGGAAAGCGCCCGTCCACATCATTGCGATGACGGCCAATGCGATGGAAGGCGACCGCGAAAAATGTCTCGCCGCCGGAATGAACGACTATCTCAGCAAGCCGGTGCGCCGAAACGAATTGAAAGCGGCGTTAGATCGACATGGTGAAATCCATTCCATCGTTACTCCGTCTGGCAAAGTCTCGACTTCGCCCGACAAAATGTTGGTGGATATCGATCGATTGCGCGACGTCACCGACGACGAACCGGATCGAATGCAGCGGCTGATCGATCTTTATTTGACGCAAGCCGCGCCCATGCTGGCCGGCCTTGGCGAAGCGATCCAAACCAACGCAAGCGGAGAAGTCGCGCGCATCGCTCACAAACTAGTTGGCTCGAGTGTTTCGTGTGGAGTGGAAGCCTTCACATACCCTTTGCGCGAATTGGAAAGACTTGCCCACGAAGGCGACCTCACTGGAGCACTGGCGCTATTCGACGACGTCCGCAATAAATTTCCGCGCGTGCAGAGTGTCTTCACCGAATTTGTCCAAACCCTCCAGAGTTCCAGTTCAATCCGATGAAGAGAACTTACACTCCGACGAAACCCAAAAAGATCCTTATTGTGGACGACGACGAGACTGTCGCGAACACCTATCGAAACAAACTTCAAAGCGAACGGTTCAAGGTAGAAATTGCCAACAGTGGCGAAGACGCTTTGCGAAGCCTTAGGAAAGAACCGGTTGACCTGGTGATTCTCGATTTCTCGCTCCCAGGAATGAATGGAGCGGAAATTCTCAGAACTATTCGCTCGCCCTTCGACGCCAGGGCATTACCGATCATCGCTTTCACAAACTTTTATTTACCCGGTGTGGTGCAGGATGCTTCCAAAGCAGGCGCGACTAGATGTGTGAGAAAGAGTGATTGTACGCCGCGTGCGATGGTGGAGATCGTTCGGGAAGCGTTGGCAATGCCGCAGACTATTGCCAGCGGTACGAGACCTGACGAGATCCTGTCCGGCTCTGAAACAAGGGCGGATTTTCTAGAGATGGATTATAAACATAAACTGGTTTCGGATTTTCTCGCCGGCGCGCCCCAAAAACTAGGGCGTGTACGTACCGGTCATCACGCTTTAGTAAACAGCAAACGTGAAAACGTGTGCCTGGCTGAACTTTTCGAGATGCGCCGTCAGGCTCGATTGCTGGCGGGCGCAGCCAGCCTTCCTGGTTTTCGTGAAATCGCGCAGTTGGCTGACGCTTTGGAAGCGCTTTTCATTCGGTTATACGCAAAGCCGGCGAACATCACGCCATCGGTCATTCGAACCATCGGCCAAGCTATCGACTTATTAAGTGGCGCATTCGACAGCGCCATCAAGCCCGCAACGGAGATGCCCGTGCCCCCAACAATTCTGGTCGTCGACGACGAGGTCATATCGCGCGAGGCGATTTGTTCCGCGATCGAACGGGCCAACCTTAGCGCCGTCAGTTTGGACGATCCCATGGTAGCGGAGGGCCTCCTGCAGAAAACGCATTTCGATCTCATCTTTTTGGACGTGGAGATGCCGGGACAGAGCGGCTTGGATCTCTGCGCCAAGATACGAAAGATGACAACAAACCGGGCGACACCGGTTGTGTTTGTGACGGTCCATTGTGATTTTGAGAGCCGGGCACGATCGGTCTTAAGCGGTGGGAACGATTTCATCGCGAAACCGTTCCTTTCGGTTGAACTCGCGGTTAAGGCGTTGGTTTGGCTGTTCAGGGGGAAAGTGCAGCCGCTCTTAACGGCACGTCCCGCTAATGTGGAAGACCATTTGGTTAAACTGCCAACTGAACCGGCGCGAAGTAATGCGGCACTCACCTCCACCTAGCCTGTGACCACCGAAACTCTTCGTCAGCCCAATCCCAAGTTGATTCAATTCGCTCCTCCCTGGGAATTTGCTTCCAGCGCGCCGAGCGAAATAGTCACTCCAGGCTTTGACAAAACGGTCCCGATCATCGTTGCCGAGGACGATCCAGTTTCGCGCGAACTAATTTCCGTGGCTGTGAGTAAGTGGGGCTTTCGCAACATCGTGACCCAAGACGGACATGAAGCGATGGCGGCTATTCGCGCCGAACGCGGTCCGGTTGTAGCGATTCTCGACTGGATGATGCCCGGAATGGACGGACTCGAAGTCTGCCGGCGTGTTCGCGAGAGTGGTAAGCGGGCGCACATCATTTTGCTGACAGCGCGCGCGGCCAAGGAAAGTTTGGTGGAAGGGCTTGAGAGCGGGGCGGACGATTATCTGGTGAAACCATTCGATAAGAATGAATTGCTCGCTCGCGTAAACGTGGGTCTCCGCATACTCGGATTGGAAACGTCGCTCGTAAATCGTGTTAAAGAATTGGAATCAGCGCTGTCGGAAATTCACGATTTAAAGCTTCAGGTACCGCTGTAAGCAAATCGCCGCGCTGATCCTGCGTTGACACTTTTCTCCGAGCGCGCAGGATTGCAGCCGAACAATGAGATTTGAAAACCAGACGGCGATTGTCACTGGAGCGGGGCGGGGGATTGGACATGCGATCGCGGTCCGGCTCGCGAGTGAAGGCGCGCGGGTAGCGTGCGTCAGTCGCAGCGAAGAAAACGCGAAGCGCACCACGGATGAAATAAATATTTTGCGTGCCGATTCGGCGAAGCACTATGCGGTTGACGTCGCCGATCACGTCGCTGTGCAAAAAGTTGGCGCCAGGATTCTCGAAGACTTCACCAAGATCGACATCTTGGTGAACAATGCCGGCGTCACGCGCGATGGGCTCGCCATGCGGATGTCAGTCGAAGATTGGGACACCGTCATCAACACCAATTTGCGCGGCGCGTTTAATTTCACGCAATCGATTATCCGCGGGATGATTAAGCAGCGCAGCGGTCGCATCATTAATATAACCTCGGTCATCGGTTTGATTGGCAATGCCGGCCAAACCAATTACGCGGCGAGCAAAGCCGGCCTGATCGGTTTTACCAAATCGCTCGCGCGCGAATTGGCCAGTCGCAACATTACCGTTAACGCGATCGCGCCGGGGTTCATCACTACCGACATGACGGCAGGTTTGTCGGAGGAAATTAAGAAAACGATCCAGTCCCAGATTCCACTCGGGAAAACCGGCGCACCCGAAGATGTCGCCAGCACCGCCGCGTTTCTTGCTTCCACAGAGGCGAGCTATATCACCGGACAGGTTTTGTGTGTTGATGGCGGA
>JBEEHZ010000290.1:0-2786 GCA_041167705.1 Verrucomicrobiota bacterium
TCATCGCTTCGGCGAAACGCTTCGCTTCATCGTAAACGCCGCGCGGCCCGATCGGGTTCACGTTGCCCCAGTAATCTTCCTTTTGCGGATGGACCAGCGGATCGCCGTAAGTCTCAGATGTCGATGCCAGGATGAACGTCGCCTTTTTGTCCTTGGCCAGACCGAGCGTGTTGTGCGTCCCGAGCGCACCCACTTTCAACGTCGGGATCGGCAGCTCCAGATAATCGATCGGGCTGGCCGGCGACGCGAAATGAAAAACGTAATCAATTTTTTCGTCGGGCAAGAAAATGAAATTGGAAACGTTGTGCTTGATGAAATGGAAATCCTTGTTGCCGGCAAGATGCCCGATGTTTGCAGTGTTGCCGGTGATGAGATTGTCGATCGCAACGACGCGATGACCTTCCGCCATGAGGCGATCCGTCAAATGCGATCCCAGAAAACCCGCGCCACCGGTGACAACCGACACAGGTTTGGATTTTTTCTCGGCCATTCGACGGGTTATCTAATTCCTAAGCAACAGATTGGCCAGAGCGATTTTGAACTTCAACGTTGAACGTTGGATATGAACGTTCAACCTTGGGGCCGTCACATGCGCATCCTATCAGGCATTCAACCAACCGGCGTTCTCCACATCGGAAATTATTTCGGAATGATGCGGCAGGCGATCGCACTGCAAAACGAAGGCGAAGCGTTTTATTTCATCGCCGATTATCATGCGCTCACGAGTGTGCGAGATCCGGATGTGCTCCGCGAAAACGTCCGGGGCGTCGCGCTAGATTTTCTTGCGGCCGGTCTCGACCCCGAACGCGCTGCCCTCTTCAAACAGAGCGATGTGCCGCAGGTGACGGAGTTGACCTGGATTTTGTCGACAATCGCTCCGATGGGATTGCTCGAGCGCGCTCACTCTTATAAAGATAAACTTGCGCGCGGCATGTCGCCCACGGTCGGATTGTTCAGTTACCCGATCCTCATGGCTGCCGACATTCTGATTTACGACAGCGATGTTGTGCCGGTCGGTAAGGATCAAAAACAGCACATCGAAATGACGCGTGATCTGGCGGGAAAAATGAATGATCAGTTCGGACAGATCTTCAAACTACCCGAGCCGCGCATTCAGGCTGCGACCGAAGCCGTGCCGGGACTCGATGGCCAGAAGATGAGCAAGAGCTACGGCAACACCATCGACATCTTCGGGGATGAAAAGGAGACGCGGAAACGCGTGATGAGCATCGTGACCGATTCCACGCCGGTGGAAGCGCCGAAAGACCCGTCAAAATCGACGATCACGCAGTTGTATTCGCTGTTCGCTTCTAAAAGCGAACTCGAAGAAATGCACGACCGGTTCCGGAAAGGCGGAACCGGTTACGGCGAGTTCAAGAAACAACTGTTCGAAAAAACCTGGGAATATTTTTCGCCGATGCGGAAACGCCGGGAAGAAATTCTGGCCGACAAATTGTACATCGACAACGTCCTCGTTCGCGGCGCCCGCCGTGCAAACGAAATTGCCGGCGACGTGATGACACGCGTCCGCGCCGCGGTTGGTCTGCGTTGATTGCTAATCGGCAACTCGATCGAATCGGAGTTGTCGTAGATAAACGAAGAATCGCTACAACGTCTTCAGAAACTCGACGAGATCGCGTCGAAAAGTTGTTTCGGCGGCGTTGTAACCCATGCGAGTCAGACGAACCCGACCATTTCGATCGAGAACCACCAGCGCCGGCACTCCTTTTAATCCGAAACTCTCATGAGCTTTTCCTCCAGCATCGAAAGCCAGCGGCAGTGTGACGTGTCGCCTTTCGATGAATGAACGAAAACGTTCCGGTGTGTCGTTCCCTTTATCGCTGGCAACGAGGACAAACTCGATGTCGTGATCGTTACCTAAGTCTGCGCGGACGGCCGCCAGTTCGGGCAATTCCGCAATGCAGGGCGCACACGTTGTTGAAAAGAAATCGACGACCAGAATTTTTCCGCGCTTCGAACTGACCGGAACGCTTCCACCGCTAACAGGTTGAAGAACGAAGGCGGGCGCTGAAGCATCTGTTACCCGATTGAGCGCGCGAGCCAATTGCTTCGGAATGTAGGCGACGCAGTACCACGTCGAGCCGATCAACAGCCCAGCGACCAAAAGAATTGCGAGGCCGCGCCGTGCTCGTGCCACCTTCAAAAACACCAGGCCGATTCCAACTGCCATCGACCAGAGAATAAGATTCGGCCACAAAACGGGAACCTCCGTAAGAATAAGATAACTAAATGACGCAAGCAGCGGCGCCGCGAGCAGCACGGCTGCAAACCAGTCTTCGTTTTTCCAACCAATCCAGATGGCGGCGACAAATAACAGCACTACGCCGCTAACATAGATGAGCCGAACGTCGTTGGTCAGAAGAAGCGCTCCTCCGTAAACAACTGCAAGCGCCAATGTCCCAAAGCCCGCCGCGGCCAATCGCAGTTTCCAAAGTGACTTCGCTTCCTTCTCCATACCTTTTCGGTGTGATGCATCTCGAAGCGCTTTCGGATTCAAGAAATTTGATCAATGCGACGATCGTCCGCCTCCGCGCGAGGCCACAGCGCGATAAATGGGTTCGCATCGACGGACTCACCGAAGACGAGGTCCGACGACAATTGGTATGGCCCCCAAGACTTCGCCTCTGTTCGTCGGACACCACGGAGCGTGTCCCTCCAATTTTATACGAAGTCGGGTTTGACCCATTCTCGGACGAGATTCGGATTAACGTAAAGCCCATCGCACATCGAAGCCCGGCCATTGAGAACCTGTGGCGCCGATGCGT